>PHEM01000118.1 GCA_002842935.1 Alphaproteobacteria bacterium HGW-Alphaproteobacteria-13
TTTCTATTTGCCCTGTGTGAATCCAAAATTTCGGTCAATTTGGGCCAAGGTTTGTCAAAATGACTAACTTTCAGGCGGTTGATAACGCACTGCTACCTGCCAAAGTTGCGGCTCGCGACATTGACGATTGAGCCCGCGCCGCTACCATTGTTTTGTGCAAAACAATTATTCTCCCTTGCGGAAAGCGCCGAACGCGCCGCTAGACCCGACAACGCAGGCTTATGCCGAGCTGCAGGCCGCGTTCGAGCACTACAATCGCATGCTCTTCGACGGCAAATTGCCCCACTGTCTGATCACCATGCAGCGGGAAAAGCGGACATATGGCTATTTCTCGCGTCGGCGCTTCGTTCACACCGTCGACCAGCGATCGACCGATGAGATCGCAATCAATCCGTCCTACTTCGCCGTCGTGCCTTTACTCGAGATCCTTCAGACCATTGTGCACGAGATGGTTCACGCGTGGCAGGCCCATTTCGGCAATCCTTCGAGGCCGGGATATCACAATCAGGAATGGGCCGACAAAATGGAAGCGATCGGGCTCATGCCGTCGAGCAATGGCAAGCCTGGCGGTGCACGGACCGGGCAGAAGATGGCGGACTATCCCATCCCGGGCGGGGCATTCCTAGTGGCCTCCGATGAGCTCCTGACGAGTAACTTCAAGATTTCCTGGTGCGATCGCTTTCCGCCTGAAGAGGCGGCCGCTTCGCGGCCGACGTCATCGGCCGCGGCGCTCGGAGCTGGACTTACCGGCATCTTAGAACCCGTCGCCGGAAACCGATCCAATCGAATCAAATTTCGTTGTCCGGTCTGTGCTGCGCAGGCTTGGGGAAAGCCCACCTTGCTCCTCATTTGCGGCAACAGCGATTGCGACCTCGCGCATCTCGTGCCGACGTCATGATGAGACGTCGACTATCGAGCGGCTCCGTGCCTCAGCGGCTGGACTCATCCAGCCCACCTTCCCCACGAACATACAGGAACTTGCCGTTTCGGGGTGTTTCCTGTATGTTCGCTTGTGAAGGATTTTGTCATGGATGATCAGCTTAAGCCATTTGGCTCGGACTGGAGCCGCCGGTACTACGACTCATCGCACCCGCTTTACATCGCGTCGGCTGCGGAGGACGGGCTTGCGCGCATGTCGCATGGCGGTGGCAAGACCGAGCTTGGGCCTTGGGGGCGGCGCGCGCTTTATGCCGCTTTCGCGCTGGTTGCCTCGTACTTCGCCCTCATCTTGGCGGTGGGTAGCCACTGACGGTTGCCGGTAATTTCACCTACCGGCAACTCAACACTATCGTTTGCGACCGCGCCCACCCCGGGGTTTAGGATCATGCTCCATATGGAGGTGGTTATTGGCCGGATTGTCCTTGAACGTCTCGAAATTGACGTCGTAATCTGGACCTAGCCGTTCGCGCACATCCCGGGCCCATTGCTTTCCTTGGGCAACGCTGATGTCGTTTCCTCGCAGATCGACACCCTTCCCATCTGGATGCAAGCTGCCGCGGGTATGCTGACTATCGCGGGCAGATGTTACCACGCGCTGTGGTAGCCCGAGAGCGTGCGCTGACGCGGCCGCCGCAGTCAACGCCGGCGCCATGCTTGAGTCCATGGAACTGAGGTTGGCGCCCGGCTTGATGTCGAGGCCAGCGGCGGATGCAACGCCACCGAGATTGACTCGCTGTCCTCCAAGCGGGGCCTCGCCAGCTCCGTCTAGGCCGAGGGCGCGAAGAGCGCCAGCAACGCCCGGCATGGTTCTAATGACCCATGAATCGTTCCGGGCTTCTGCAGTCGCACCGAGATTATCGGCCTGGCGCCGGTCGCCCAGCAAAGTTGCCCTCATTCCATGCCCATATTCGTCGAGCCTCGCGACGCTGCCGCCCAGTCGGCCGCTCACGTTGTCTTCAAGCCCAACATCACGCGCGGAGCCGGCAACATCAACCGACGGCCCGCGAGCAGCGATTTCCTGCATACCGGCAGCGCCGATCGCTCGAACTTCGTCGGCAGTTGAGAACGACGGTCCTGCGATCGTTGCCGCCGGCGCATCGGGGACCACACCGAGATCGCGGTGCATTTGCTCGACTCGATCATCCATGAACTGCTTCACCAAGGCATCCTGGGTAATAGCTTGGGTCGGCGTCATATTGATGAGACCGGGATGATAGCTCTGATCGAGATGACGGTTCTGGGGATCCATCATAGCGGTTTGAGCATAGCGCACGAAGTCTTGGCTAAGGTTCTTGTTGAGCGCGTAGCCGTCCCGCTCGAACTGCGAGAATTCGTTCGACCAGCGCTGATACTGGTCTTCGGCCCGCGACGCTTCGTTGCTGAGACTTTGCGAATGACGAAGGTCCTGGGACACTTCCTGACCAAGCCCGCGGACTTGGCTATCTGTCGAGGATGTCGTTGCGCGATAGAAGCTCTCGCGCGCTTGGCGTGCCGCTTCAGAATTGGATTCCTTTTCGAGCCACTGAAGTGCGTCGGTATTTTGGTTCGAAGTCGAAACCCCTTGGTCGGTTCGGCGAGTATCGCTCGACCGTCCATCAAGACCGGCCTTGAGATCCGCAGACCCCGACAGCGGTCCGCCTTTCCCAGTGCCAAAGGCACCGGATGCACCAATGCCAGCGCTGCCCGTCAATACGGTGTCTCGAGCCAGCTGATCGGCCTCACTTTTCGTCATGCTGAATTGGGTTTGCAGAGTATTTGACCAGCTCGATGACAGATCCTGAACCTGCGCGATCGACGACTGCAGAGAACGCCCCTCTTCGGTGGTCGCGCTGGCGGAAGTCTGCGCGGTGTCAAACAATCGCGCGGATTCGGTGCGGGTCGCTGCCCAGCTATCGTTCGCGGCGACTCGCTTTTGTTCGACCACGCTTGAACCTTGGCTGAGACCCTTCTGCAGCTGAGACCCGAAATCTTTGCTGGCCGAGATGCCGAACCCGAGGTTCGAAATACCTTGGCTCGTGTCATAGGCGAACGTGCCGTCTTCATTGTAGCGCGTGTATCCCCCGTCGCCGGCGCGCTGCTGCATCGTACCGGCCCCGGTGCTGATGCTCGGCGCCGTCGAATACTGATCGCGGTTCAGCGTGTTGATCTGCCGATTCATCAGCGAGGCGTTGCCATACGCATAGTTGCCGGTGGTGGCTTCCGCGGCCGCCTGCTCAGCAGCATTCTGGCTTGGCGACAGAAAGCTAGCCGAATGCGACGCGATCGCCATCGCACCCTTGGCCATGCCAGCAGCGATAAACGGAACCGACATGATCATGTAGCCGGCGAGCGCGCCGACGTCCTGGTTCAAGGCCGAGATACCGGAGAAATTGGCGGCAGTGAGGCCACCACTCGCGCCCCACGACGCCAGGGAATCTTGCCAACGCGACATGAAGATCATGTTCAGGATGACGAACAGCGGACCCCACGCGGCGAGATAGAAGAAGCCGGTGATATAGCCCTTGGCGACCGTCATGCCGTTGGTCGGCAGCAACATCAGCAGAAACAGGATCGGGAACAACGAATAGAAGACAACCGTCAGCACAATGTTCAGCAAGGGAACCCACTTCATCGCACCGCCGGCGATCGTCGAATAGGTGTTGCGGGTCTGGATGTCCGCGCGCGTCTGAGCAAAAGCGTCAATCTGGCCTTGCGCGGAACCGCTTGCAAAGCCGTCGCGCGCTTCGGACAAAGCATTGATGAACATTGCCTGCCTGACAAGCTGACCGCTGCTCGAAGCCATCCCTGCCGCGCCCATCCCGTTCATGTCATTGTTGAGCCGGGCGGACGCCTGTGCAGCGGGAATGCCGGGGAAGAACTGGGCGGCAATTTTGGGAGCCGCAGCCGCATAGTAGCTGTTCCAGCCAGTGCTGATGAACGTATAGGCAGTCTGACACGTAATGATCCCCGACGTGCCGTCCGGGTAGATATACTGTTGCGACAGAGCGACTGAGCCCGGTCCCATCGCGGCCAAGAGATCGGACGATTTGAGAATGTCGTCATATGTCTTGCGGCCGAGAAGGATGTCGTAAAAGACGCACTGCTTGAAATGCTCATTGAGATTGGTGGCAAAGACTGGATCGTCGATGCGGAGGCCCTGCGTCGCATCGAGCAGCTTTGCGCCATAAATCATGCCCCCTGTCGAGTAGTTCAGGACCTGAGGCATCGCGAAAACGGTCTCGGCCGCGCGCGTAAGGTAATCTCCGATTTGACTCGTGAAACCCGCGATCAGGCCGAGGCCGACGGGAACATTATCGACCACGGCAGCAGTCACGCCGGGATTGGTGCGATCGGTGACCTTGACCGAAATGGTCGGCACCATGACCACCATATACATCAACGTCGCCTGCATGAACCACTTGAGCAAGGCTCGCGGATCCATGTTCCAAGCTGTGACAAGGAGCGCCCAGGTGAATGCCATCACCATCACGACGCGAATGAGGCCCCGGTAACCACCGGAGCCAGCCCACGACGCAACCGCGTTGAAGACGTTGACGAGATATTCCCCGCCGCCGACCGTGAAGACCTCGATCATCGCACGCGCTCCTTCAGCCCGAAATCAGGGCCGCAAACCTTGCGCCGAGAGAGCGCGGGAAAAATTGAGAGATGCAGCCATTCCCGGAGCCATCCGAGATTGCAGCGTGCTTTCGATCATCATCGCGCGATCGACGATCTCGAAGGTTCGGGTGACCCGCTGATTGACTGTGCTTTCGCGCTCGAACAACCGCTGGCGCACGCGCGCGAGCTGCTCATTGAACTGACGCAGATTCTCCGCATCGGCCTGATTGCTATTATTCGACTGCCCCGCCGCAACTTGGTCGAGCATCCGCTGGACAATCGAATTGAGAAGATCGATCGCCGTCACTTCCGCGAGCGAATTGAGCTCGCCCGGCGACAGGTTGAAGCCGGAGGCGGCCTGTACGGCTACCACCTTGTATAGCGGGATGCTGGCGACGCCGAGGAGGTTCTTCTCTTCGGTGGTCAGCGCGCCATTCGTCCGCACCTTGTCACTCATCGACTGGATGAGGGCCGCGACACGGGGACGCAGCGCAGTGCCGCCCAGCGCCGGGATGGTGCGTCTGCCGGGGCCGAGGCACTTATCGGTTTCGTCACATCCCAAGACATCGATCGGCTTGTCGCCGTCGAGCAGCGCATCGAGGATCGCAGGATCGCCCTCCCCGCGATAAATGATGGGAAGCGGATCATTGTCGGACGGACGCTTGCCGACGACGATCGTGCCCGTCAGCGTCATTACGAGCTCGCGCATCTGGCGGTCTGCACTTTCAAGGGGCGATTGCTTGATCATGTCCCAGGCATAGTTCTTCGGTCCCGGCGTCATGGCCGCCAGCGCAGGATCCGTGTTCGAATTGATCGTTGACGATCGTTCGCCGCCATTGCCGCACCCGCGCCGCGACTTCGCCCAGTCGGAGAAGCGCCCTGCAGACGTACCGATCGACTGGCAGATACGATCTTCGGCCGCGTCGACCTTTGGCCACACAGCGCCGACGGCCGCGGCCGCGGACTCGCAGCTCTGCATGTTGAACTGGTTCACCTTGTTGGCGATGTCCTGCATCTGATCGATGACACCACCAATTTGCGGGCTGATGCTGTCGATCGCGAGCTTGAAGGCGAAGCCGATCGCGTTGTTGGCGATCGCTTTGAGGTTGGCAACGAACTCCGACATATTGATGAAGGAAAAGGAGCCGGTGAAGATGTCGATGCCGCCGCAGCCCGCCCGAACCTTCGGGAGCTGGATATTGGCTGGATACACACTCTTTTGCGGGAAACGCGCCCAAACGGACCCAAGTGAATAGTAGCCGGCGGACTGTCCCTGATAGGCTGTCGCGCCTGTGGCATTCGCCGAGGCGCCCATGTCGTTGAAGAATTCGCTCATCTCATCACCGACGCCGGCTTGCGCCGGCGCAGCAGCAACAGAGAGGGCAATCACGCCGATTCCAATGCGCGACACCGCGACGCGGATCCGCGCGACGAACGTAAGGTCAGCCATCAGAAGTCACTCCCCGCTTTGGTGCTTGTGAGCGTGAAAATCCGCTCGGTGATTTCGTCGGCCGACAAGATGCCCGTGCCGATCGGGATTGGCCGCTTTCGAACGGTGTCGTAGAGAACGAGCGCGGGCGTAGCCTTGGAGCTCAGACCCATCTTGGCGTGCTGGCCGACGTCGACGACATAATTCGGAAACACGCGGTTCGGACCGCCGTCCATAGAGACGGCGACGACGTTGAAGCCACTGCCGTCGGCGAGCGACCTCAGAATGGGCGCAAAGATCTCGCAGGCTCCGCAGCTCTGCGCGTAGAAATAGAAGATCCCGTAGCGCTTCGAGAGATTACGAAGCGCCATTTCCTGCTCAGCTTTGCGGTTATCAATCCATGCGCGCTTTGCCAGCGTCGTCACCGGGCGCTGCAAAGTGTAATCGAGATCGGGATTTTGCCACATGGACCGCTGCCAGACGTCCGAGAACATCGATGCGCGATCCAGCTGTTCACGCTGGAAGCGGATATAGGCAGTTACGTTTTCTTCGGAGGGTTCGAGGATCGCCCTCGCCTTCAGCTCGTCAAGTTCCTTCGAGATCGAAGCTAGACGTTCGCTGGCTGCAGTAGCGCTTGGCGTTGGCGTCTTCTTTTCGGAAGGTCGTGGTTTCGGCTTCTCGCAATAGAACCAAGTGCCGAGCTTGCGGTCGCCGCAATAGAAATCACCGGATGCGGCATCGCTGTCGTCGGCCGAACGGTCATTGGGAGATGATGCCGTTTCGGCCGACTCTGGTTGCGGCTGCGCGTTTAGCGGTGAGCCGGCTGCAACCAAGCCAGCGCATACCAACGCAAGCGAACTACGGATCGCCTTCTTCATCTTGCTCCTCCATGTTGGCAATGCCGCTTTTCAGCGACCACAAGACCGCTTTCGTGAGCGGCGATTTGTGCATCTCGACGACTGCGCGTCCAAGCAGCGTGGTTTGAACAAACCCTTCCGCGTTGAACGCGACCCATTCCTTGTCGATCAACGGTTTGATCGTGCGGGACAGCTCTTCCGGATTGAGACCGTACCATTCCTGCATCGAGAGCATGACCTCTTCGACGGCAACAGGAATATCGGCGCTCGCACGAATCAGAAGACCGAGCTGCAAACTGCTCACCTCGGGCCAGTGACCCGGGGCCATGATGTACCGCTCGATGCCCGCGAGATGAGCTTTCTGCTCCTCGGGGCTCAAGCGGTCGAATTCTTCCTTCTCCATGCGTGGCATCTCCCTTGCTGGCCAGGCAGACGGTCATCTGTCCGGCCTCCTTTTAGCCATACTGACCCAGTCAGCAGAGAAGTCGGCTAGCCTGAACGAGCCGCCGATGCGCGCCAAAATTTCACGGCCCGTCGCAGTCGCGGCAAGCTTCAAATTATCGGCGTCCCAAGCCAGCCAGTCTTTACCGACCAGCCCATCCACCAGCTCGGCAAGGTCGAGCATGGTGAGAGGTGGAGAAAAAAACTCATCTACCAGATACTTGATCTCATCGGCCTCAAGCGGCGCATCTCCGCTGCAGAGCTTCAGCACCGTCCATTCGTGGATCATTACGCCCGGAAAATTAGAACGCTCCGCAACGGCGGCACGCAGCGATCGCGGTGGATTTTTTACCGGCGTCGGGTTGATCGTGGCCCTGATCGGCGTGGAGTCGCTCATCCTGTCAATTCCCTCACGGTGTATTTTGCTTGTAGTAGGCGTCGATCTTCGCCTGAATCTCGCTGGCCATTTGTGCCTCTTCGGGGAGTTTTACCGCTTCGAGGAAGTCCGCGTAGATGTCGGAGAAATCCATCTGGCTCATGTCGAGACGCGAAAATTCGTCGATCGTGAAACCCGCACACTGCTCTTCCTTGGGTTTGCCCCAGGGCTTGTTGATTTGAGGACGGCCCTGCTCCTGAAGGATCCGCGTGAGCTTCGATTCAAAGCAACAATAGGCCTTCCGTTTCGTCGAGCAGACGCCGAGAAAGCTCTTCGAACAGTAGCTGCCGATGGAAACGCACAGGCCAAGGCGATCCTTCACGTCGAGCTGCTTTTCCGCGTCGTCGCAAAGGAAGGTGGTGAGGAACTGCGTCGCGATCCCGGCGAGCGCAGCGGGACCACCGCTGAGCCCGGCCCACGCTGCCGCAGCAGCTACGCCGCCGCTGAAAAGCCCCGACACTTTGCCGGCGCAGCAATTCACCATCCCGAAAACGGGCTTGTGGCATGTTTCGCGCGTGCCCTTGAAAAGGCCGAGCGTGTCAGGGTCGAATTCCTTGCCGACCTGATCGATCGCGCCAAGGGCCACTAGCGCATCCTTGAACTCGTTGGACGCCTCTTCCTCGATCTGGCTGCAGCTGCCACTGATGCAATACATCGACCCGCCGCAGACATACTCTTTCACATCTGTCGGCTGCGAATTCGGAATCGGGCACTTGAACGTGCGTTCCGTAACCTTGCATGGGCCATTGGGCTCCTCGTCAAGGCAGGTATCGCGCACATGCGAGCATTTTGGATTGGCTTCGAGCTCAGCACATTCGCTCTGCGTCGGGCTCTCTCCATAGCAGGTGCCGTCCTGTTCGGTCGTGCCCGGCGGGCACACCATCGTCACCGTCGCCGGCAGAGACAGAGTCATCGAACACGTCGTGCCCGACAGGGTGTAATTGGCGGGGCAACTGTAATTGGGCTGTGCCGGATAAGTCTTGGTGCACGTCGTGCCCGCCAAACCAAAATCGGCTGGGCAGCTATAATTCGGGGTCGCGGGCTGCGTCTCGGTCTTGCTGCACATATTGCCGTCGAGGCTGTAACCGGTCGGGCAGGAGAAGATCG
>PHEM01000119.1 GCA_002842935.1 Alphaproteobacteria bacterium HGW-Alphaproteobacteria-13
CGCCCCGCCTGTTTCATCAGCCGCAGCAGCGTGTGCGCGACGCGGCGGTCGGCGCTTTGCGTCGCCAGTTCGCGCAGCCGTTCCTGCGTCTCGCCGATGCGTTTGCCGAGAATGGCGACCATGTTGAGCGCGACGGCGGAATGACGCTGCATCAGCGCGAGCAGGTCGGCGGGGTCCCAGCTCACTTCTACGGCGTCGGCCATCACCGTCGCGTCGGCGGGGTACAGGCCGTCCGTCAGGATCGGGACGCAGCCGAAGATTTCGCCCGGCCCGATCAGGCGGACCAATATCTCCTCGCCGTCGCTGCCCGCCTGCGAGATGCGGACGCAGCCCGACAGCAGCGCATGGGCGCGCCCCGCCGGTTCGCCCTGGTCGAAAATCCGCACGTCCCTGGCCAGCCGCCGCACGCGCGCCGTGGCCGCGGCCTCGTCCAGCACATCGGCGGGCAGGGCGTTCAGCAGCGCGATGGCGGCGATCGCGCCGCTGGCGGGAAGAGCATCGGGATGAAGGTCGCTCGCCATGCCCCAACCTCTAGGATGCAGTTTGATCTAGCGCAATTCCATTGGCGGAATGTCTGGCTATCACGAACGATGACAGGCGGCCCGAAGGCGGCGCGCGCATGGAGGACGAGCGATGTTCTGCCCGGAATGCGGAGAAGTGATCGGTGCGGGTCCGCTCGATCTGCGGCGCGCCGGGACATGCGAACGGCGCGGCATGGTCGCACGGATAAGCCGCTGGATCGGCGCGCTTTTCACGCGATCGGGCCGCGCGCGGCCGGTCGCGCAGACCGCCTCCGCCCGCCGCCGCGCGGGAGGCGCGTGACGATGGCGATTCCGCACTGCCGGTCCGGCGAAGCGACATGTCTGGGGACACTCGACGACGCGGCGACGCGGACGGTGGCGCTGGCGCGCACGCCGTCGTTCGAGGCGATCCATCTGGTCGTGCGCGCGGGCGAATCGATCCCGGCGCATCGCGTCGCGGGGTCGATGACGCTGTTCTGCGTCGCGGGCCATGTGCGGTTCGAGGGCAGCACGCCGGCCGAATTATGGGCGGGCGACTGGCTGTATCTCGATCCGGGAACGCCGCACGCCGTGGAGGCCATCGCCGACAGCTCGCTGCTGCTGACGATCCTGTTCGACGAATCACGGAATGACGATGAAAAGGCGGACCGCGCGCGGGACGCCTGATGCCATGTTCTTCAAGCCATAGGGGGCAATAGTGGGCGAATATCGCAAGCTTTGGTGGACATTGATCGCGGTCCTGGCCGTGACTTTCGCCATATTGGGCATATCGGGGGCCGAAGTCTATCGCAAGGTGCCGCCGATCCCGGCGCAGGTCGTGACGGCGTCCGGCGACGTGCTGATGACGCGCGACGATATTTTGGCGGGCCAAAGCGCCTGGCAGAGCACGGGCGGGATGCAGCTCGGCTCGGTCTGGGGACACGGCGCCTATCAGGCGCCCGACTGGTCGGCCGACTGGCTGCACCGCGAACTGGTCGCCTGGCTCGAGCTTGCCGCGAACGAAACCCACGGCAAGCCGTTCGACACGCTCGACGTCGATCAGAAGGCGGCGCTGACGCACCGGCTGAAGCAGGAATATCGCCACAACAGCTATGACGAGGCGACCGGCGCGGTCACGGTGTCGGACCGGCGCGCGCAGGCGATCGCCCAGGTCGCGAGCCATTATGACAGCCTGTATGGCGACGATCCGGCGCTGCGGCAGATGCGCGACAATTATGCGATGAAGGAAGCCACGCTGCCGAGCGCGGAAAAGCGTCAGAAGCTGGGTAATTTCTTTTTCTGGACCGCCTGGGCCGCCTCGACGGAGCGGCCGGGGACCATCGCCACCTATACCAACAACTGGCCGCCCGAACCGCTGATCGGCAACCAGCCGACGGCGGAGAATATCCTGTGGTCGCTGGCCTGCCTCGTCCTGCTGATCGCGGGCGTCGGTTCGCTGATCTGGGGCTGGGCCTTTCTGCGCAAGCATGACGACACGCCGCCGGTCGCGGCACAGAGCGATCCGCTGTCGCTCGCCGTCCTGACGCCGTCGCAGCGCGCGCTCGGCAAATATCTGTTCGTCGTCGCGGCGCTGTTCGTCTTTCAGGTGTTCATCGGCGGCTTCACGGCCCATTATACGCTGGAAGGGCAGGCCTTCTACGGCATCGACGTGTCGCAGTGGTTCCCCTATTCGCTGACGCGCACCTGGCATATCCAGAGCGCGGTGCTGTGGATCGCGACTGCTTTCCTTGCGGCGGGGCTGTTCCTGGCCCCCGTCGTCAACGGCGGAGATCCCAAATATCAGAAGCTGGGCGTCGACCTGCTGTTCTGGGCGCTGATCCTGGTGGTCGCGGGCTCGTTCATCGGCAATTATCTGACCATCGCGCAAGTGATGCCCGAAGGGCTGAACTTCTGGCTGGGGCATCAGGGTTACGAATTCATCGACCTGGGCCGCATCTGGCAGATCGCGCTGTTCGCCGGGCTGTTGTTCTGGCTGGTGCTGATGCTGCGCGGGCTGCTGCCCACGCTGCGCCGGGGCGAAGGCGACCGCAACCTGCTGGCGCTGCTCACCGTGTCCGCCATCGCCATCGGTCTCTTCTATGGATCGGGCCTCTTCTATGGTGAGCGCACGCATATCACGATCATGGAATATTGGCGCTGGTGGGTCGTCCACCTGTGGGTGGAAGGCATTTTCGAGGTCTTCGCGACCGCGGCCATCGCCTTCATCTTCGCGACCATGGGGCTGGTGTCGAAGCGGATCGCGACCGCGGCCGCGCTGGCTTCCGCCTCGCTGTTCATGGTCGGCGGCGTGCCGGGAACCTTCCACCACCTTTATTATTCGGGAACGACGACGCCGATCCTCGCCATCGGCGCGACGTTCAGCGCGCTGGAAGTGGTGCCGCTGATCGTCCTCGGGTACGAGGCGTGGGAGCATTGGAGCCTGCGCGACCGCGCGCCGTGGATGCGTCCGCTGCGCTGGCCGCTGATGTGCTTCGTCGCCGTCGCCTTCTGGAACATGCTGGGCGCCGGGGTGTTCGGCTTCATGATCAACACGCCCGTCGCGCTCTTCTTCCTCCAGGGGCTGAACACCACGGCGGTCCATGCCCATGCGGCGCTGTTCGGGGTCTATGGCTTCCTGGCGCTGGGCTTCACGCTGCTGGTGCTGCGCTACATCCGGCCCGACGCCGAGTTCAGCGAGCGGGTGATGAAGATCGGTTTCTGGGGGCTGAACGCGGGGCTTGTGCTGATGATCTTCACCAGCCTGCTGCCCGTCGGCATGTTCCAGTTCGAGGCAAGCGTGACCAAGGGCATGTGGTACGCGCGCAGCGACGAGTTCCTTCAGCAGGGTTTCCTGGAAACGCTGCGCTGGATCCGCACCTTCGGTGACGTGGTGTTCATCGTCGGCGCCGTCGCGGTCGCGTGGCAGGTCGTCGTCCTCGGCCTGTGGCGCAAGGGCGCGCGGGCGTGAGCCGGGGCGCCGCCTTCGCGAAGGATCGACCGCCGCCGGTCTGGCTGCAAGGCGCCTTTCGGCTGCTGTTCGCGGGCGGCGCGCTGTGGGCCTCTATCGTCGTGACCCTGTGGGTCGGGGCGCTGGCGGGTCGCTGGACGCTGCCCACGGCGATGGAGCCGCTGGCCTGGCACCAGCATGAAATGCTGTTCGGCTATCTGGGCGCGGTGATCGGCGGCTTCCTCAGCGCGGCGATCCCCAACTGGACCGGGCGGCAGCCCGTGGCGGGCTGGCCCGTCGCGGCGGCGGTCGGCCTGTGGTTCGCGGCGCGGCTGGCGATCCTCTGTTCGGCCCATGTGCCGCCGATCGTCGGCGCGGCGCTCGACGTCGGCTTCCTGCTGCTGCTGCTCGCCTATGCGGCGCGGCAGATTTTCGCGTCGGGCAATCGCAACAAGCCGATCCTGATCGTCCTTGCGCTGTTCGCGCTGGCCTCTGCGCTCGATCATGCCGCGGCGATGGGCGCGCTGGCCGATCCCGCGCTGGGAATGCGGCTGGGCTTCGCGCTTGTCCTGCTGCTGATCGCGCTGATCAGTGGGCGGATCATTCCCGCCTTCACGCGCAACTGGATGATGCGGCAGGGACTTGGCGAGGGACTGCCGACCATGGCGAACCGTTTCGACATGGCGGTGATGGCGGCGACCGCGCTGGCGCTCGGCGTCTGGGCGATCGCGCCGCTGGGCGTCGCGGCCGCCGTGCTGCTGCTGGTCGCGGGCGGTTTGCAGGCCGTGCGGCTGACGCGCTGGTCGGGGCTGCGGGCGGTGCGCGATCCGTTGGTGTTCGTGCTGCATGTCTCCTATGCTTGGTTGCCGGTCGGGCTGCTGCTGCTGGGCGCTGCGATCCTCAACCCCGTCCTGCCGGTGTCGAGCGCGATGCACGCGCTGGCCGCCGGGGCGATGGCGGGGATGACGCTGGCGGTGATGACGCGCGCGACGCGCGGTCACACCGGACGACCGCTGGAGGCCGACGGC
The DNA here is from genome assembly GCA_002842935.1 of Alphaproteobacteria bacterium HGW-Alphaproteobacteria-13. Classification (GTDB taxonomy): domain Bacteria; phylum Pseudomonadota; class Alphaproteobacteria; order Sphingomonadales; family Sphingomonadaceae; genus Sphingopyxis. Next base: position 4,476 of record PHEM01000119.1, read on the forward strand.
GTCACGGTCGTCATCTATCTGCTGGTCCACATCGGTGCGCTGCTGCGCGTCACGGCGCCGTGGCTGCCGGTCGACTATATGCTGGCGATGCGGATCGCCGGGGGATTGTGGAGCGGAGCGTTCATCCTGTTCCTGCTGGTCTATGGCCCGATGGCGCTACGGCCCGCGCCGGGGCGTTCGGCATAGGGCAAATCGCACAAAATCTAAATCACCGCATCCCCGAGCGAAGACGAGGGGGGCGTTCGAGCGAAGCGAGAATCCGCACCGCCGCAGCCTCGACTCTTCGCTCGGGGATGCGGTTCAGATTTAAGGTTTGGCGCTCTAGCTGAACTCCTCATCCGCTACGGCGCGTCGCCAGCATCGGGCCATAGACGCCAGTGAAGATAAGGAAGGCGCCGCTCCACAGCAGCGCGGAAAGCGTCAGCAGGTCGGCGTACAGGTCCGGCGCCAGCGGCGCGCCGACGCGCAGCAGGACGGCGGCGTGGAGCAGCAGCAGCGCCGCCGCCGCCGTCCTGCCGCCCGTGCGGGCGCGCCCGGTGTGGCTGAGCGTGGTGCGCGCCATCATCGCCAGCGTCATCCCGCCGATCGCCCCGGCGGTCAGCGCGTGGATCGCGCTGGTCGCGGGAACATATTGCGGAAAACCGATCGCCGCGCCCAGCAGGACGAAGCCGACCGCCAGCCACAAATAGGCGAGGTGGAGACCCCAGACCAGCGGCTCGCGCCATGTCTCCCGGCCGCGCCACCGCGCGAGGCGCAGTGCCGTGCCCACTCCGGCGGCGGCCAGCAACAGCGCGGTCGCGGGCGCTTCGGGAAAGACCAGCCATGCCGCCATGGTCCCGGCGGTCAGCCCGGTCATGGCCCGGTCGAGGTGGTCATAAGGCGCGGGTTCGCGCCCTGTCTTGCGCTGGGCCAGCCAGTTGCGCGTGAAGCTGGGCACCAGCCGCCCGCCCATCACGGCGATCAGCAGCGCGATCATGCCCAGCGCCAGCCGTTCCGCCGCCGGTCCCGCCTCAGGCCATGCGAAGCGCAAGTGAAAGGCGATGTTGGCCAGCGCGAGCGCCGTCACGACGAGGCACGGCACCAGCCCCTTGCCGTTGCGCGCCGCGATCTGCTCGCGCCACAGCGCCGCCGCGAAGACCGGCAGGAAAGCGGCGTCGACCGCCATCGCCGCGCCGTTTCCGGACTCCGCCAGCAGCATCGCCGCGCGCCCGGCGAGCCACAGCGCGGCAAGCGCCGCGACCGGCGCCCCCGCGACGGGATAGCGTCCGGTCCAGTTCGGCCCGGCGATGATCATGTAACCGGCGACGACCGCGCCGGTATAGCCGAACAGCATCTCGTGGACATGCCAGTCGCGCGTGACTGCGCCCGCCAGCGGCCCGCCCCACCACAGCACGCCGATCCACAAGGGGACGGCGAGCGCGGCGAAGATGCCCGCAAGCAGGAAGAAGACACGAAAGCCGAAGCCGAACAGCGCCGGTCCGCGATAGTCGCGGATGATCTGCGCGGTCGTCCGCTTCGTCTCGCGGGCCAGGCTCCGTCCCATGTCGCCCCTTTCATCGCTTCGGACGAGCGATAATCCTTTTCCGGCCCAAAGGGAAACGCGCACGGCTGCGTGTCGGGGTCCGCACCGGGGCGCATGAGAACGGGAAAAAGCCTGTCGGCCCAAAGCTTCTTTGTGGCTTCGTGGCTTTGTGCGAAACAGGAACACGGCGTTTGAGGAATGGACGGAGCATGGATTACGAACATCGCGGAACATGTGGCGGGCGATGCGTGGCAAGCCGCATGACTCCCAAGTCTGGCGGGAGCCGTAAGCGCGTGCGCGCGAACGGCTCTGCAATCCTTGCCGCGATCATGACCCTTTCGGCCTGCGCGCCCGCCGGGCCGCATGGCGTGCGTCTGGGGGTCGTGCCTTCGCCCGAAGGCGAGACATTATCGACTCTCCACCTTTTCCTGACCGGCAACGACACGTCCATCTGCCTGAATCCGCTGATGGCCCATGCTTCGGTCGATGCTGGAGCATCGTGCGCTAAATCTGCACCGTTTGCCCTGAGCTTGTCGAAGCCTGTCCTGAGCGCCTGCCTTGGCAGGCAGTCGAAGGGGGCCGTTTTTCTTTCGACGTTGCTGGAAGAAGGACGGTGCTTCGACAAGCTCAGCACGAACGGGTGAGAGAGTGGTTCAGATTTAAGGCACGGCGCTCTAACCCCCCAATTTCGCCAGCTTGCCCAGCCCCTTCGACAATTGCAGCGCGCCGTTCAGCCGCGCGCCCGCGCTGGCCCAGTCGCCGCTGACCGACAGCCTGTTGTCGGGGCGCAGGCGGGCGCGGCCTTTCAGGCGTTCGACATAGGCGATCAGGCCGGGGACGTTGGCGAACGCGTCGCCGTGGAACGACACTAGCGCGCCCTTGGTGCCCACATCCAGCTTGGCGATGCCCGCGGCCTTGGCGTTGGCCTTGATCTCCATCAGCTGGATCAGGTTCGCGGTCTCGGGCGGCAGCGGGCCGAAGCGGTCGATCATCTCCGCCGCGAAGCCGTCCAGCCCCGCGCGGTCCTCCGCCTCGTTGAGGCGGCGATAGAGCGCCATGCGCAGCGGCAGGTCGGGGACATAATCCTCCGGGATCAGGATCGGCGCGTCGACGGTGATGACAGGCGACAGCGCCTCGCGCGGCGGGGCGACGCCCGCGCCCTCCGCCTTGGCGACGAGGATCGCTTCCTCCAGCATCGACTGGTAAAGCTCGAAGCCGACTTCGCGGATATGCCCCGACTGCTCGTCGCCGACGAGATTGCCCGCGCCGCGAATGTCGAGGTCGTGGCTCGCCAACTGGAACCCCGCGCCCAGCGTGTCGAGGTCGCCCAGCAGCTTCAGCCGCTTTTCGGCGGTATCGGTGATCGCGCCATGCTCGGGCGTTGTGAGATAGGCGTAAGCGCGCGTCTTCGACCGCCCGACGCGCCCGCGAAGCTGGTAAAGCTGCGCGAGGCCGAAGCGGTCGGCGCGGTGCACGACCAAAGTGTTGGCGCTGGGGATGTCGAGACCGGACTCGACGATCGTCGTCGAGACCAGCACGTCATATTTGCGGTCATAGAAGGCGCCCATGCGCTCCTCGACCTCGCCCGGCGCCATCTGGCCGTGGGCGACGACATATTTGACTTCGGGCACGCGCGCGCGGAGGAATTCCTCGATATCGGGCAAGTCCTTGATGCGCGGGGTGACGAAGAAGCTCTGCCCGCCGCGATCATGTTCGCGCAGCAGCGCCTCGCGGATCACCACGAGGTCCCACGGCGCGACATAGGTGCGCACGGCGAGGCGATCGACGGGCGGGGTCTGGATGACCGAAAGCTCGCGCAGGCCCGACATCGCCATTTGCAGCGTGCGGGGGATCGGCGTCGCGGTCAGCGTCAGGACGTGGACGTCGGTCTTGAGCTGCTTCAGCCGTTCCTTGTGGACGACGCCGAAGCGCTGTTCCTCATCGACGATGACGAGACCGAGGCGGCTGAACTCGACCGATTTGGCGATCACCGCATGGGTGCCGACGACGATATCGATCTGGCCGCTCGCGAGTCCCTCGCGCGTCCGCTGCGCCTCGGCGGCGGGGACGAGTCGCGACAGGCGGCCGATGTTGATCGGGAAGCCTTTGAAGCGCTCGACGAAATTGGTGAAATGCTGGCGCGCGAGCAGGGTGGTCGGACAGACGACCGCGACCTGCATCCCCGCCATCGCCGCGACGAAGGCGGCGCGCAAGGCGACTTCGGTCTTGCCGAAGCCGACGTCGCCGCACACCAGCCGGTCCATCGGGCGGCCCGACGCCATGTCGGCCAGCACGTCGCCGATCGCGCGATCCTGATCGTCGGTTTCCTGATAGGGGAAACGGTCGACGAAGGCGGGGTAGGCGGCGTCGGCCGCGAGGATTTCGCCGGGGCGCAGCGCGCGCTGGGCCGCTGTACTGAGCAACTCGCCTGCGATCTCGCGGATGCGCTCCTTCATCCGCGCCTTGCGCCGCTGCCACGCCTCGCCGCCGAGTTTGTCGAGGGCGACGCCTTCGCTCTCGCCGCCGTAGCGCGAGAGGACGTCGAGATTCTCGACGGGGACATAGAGCTTGTCGCCGCCCGCGTACGTCAGCGCGACGCAATCGTGCGGGCTGTTGCCGACGGGGATCGAGGTCAGCCCCTCATAGCGGCCGATGCCGTGATCGAGGTGGACGACGAGATCGCCGACGCTGAGCGTCGCCAGTTCGGCGAGGAAGGCGTCGGCGCTCTTGCGGCGTTTCTGGCGGCGGACGAGGCGTTCGCCGAGAATGTCCTGCTCGGTCAGCAGGCTGATCGCGTCGGA
>PHEM01000120.1 GCA_002842935.1 Alphaproteobacteria bacterium HGW-Alphaproteobacteria-13
AGCCGATCTGGCGCAGGACATGCGCCAGCGCCTCGCGCGAGCAGACGAGCGGTTCCTGCCCCATGGCGGCAAGCGAAGCACAGCGCGCCGCGAGTTCGGACGAACCGGAGGCGAGGACTTCGCCGCCCGGCCCGGTCACCGGCTGTGCCCCCATCGTGCCGATCGCCCCGGCGGCGACGGCGAGATAGAAGATGGTGCAGATGCCGAGCGAGGCGATGAGACCGATCGGGACGTTGCGCTGCGGATTCTTGGTTTCCTCGGCGGCGGTCGAAACCGCGTCGAAGCCGACATAGGCGAAGAAGATCGACGCCGCCGCGCCGACCGCGCCCAGCCCCGCCATCTGGCCGAACCAGCCGTTGGGCATGAAGGGGTCGAAATTCTGTCCCTTCATCATCGGCAGCGTCAGGAAGACGAACAGCGTCAGCGCGGTGACCTTGATGACCACCAGCACTGCGTTCACGCGCGCGCTTTCGGTCGTGCCGATCATCAACAACCAGGTGACGAGCAGCGCGATGACGAGCGCGGGCAGGTTGACCACGCCGCCGGCATAGGGACCTACGGTAAGCTCCAACGGCAGATTTATACCCGCGTTCGCCAGCAGCCCCACAAAATAGCCGGACCAGCCGACCGACACTGCTGATGCGGCGACGGCATATTCGAGGATCAGCGCCCAGCCGACCGTCCAGGCGAGCAATTCGCCCATCACGGCATAGGTATAGGTATAGGCGCTGCCCGAAACCGGCACCATCGAGGCAAGTTCGGAATAGCAGAGCGCGGCGACGACGCAGACGAGACCCGCGATCACAAAGCTCCACATCATGCCCGGACCCGCCTTTTGCGCGGCTTCGGCCGTCAGGACGAAGATTCCGGTGCCGATAATGGCGCCAATGCCCAGCATGGTGAGCTGGAACGCGCCGAGCGAGCGGTGAAGCGATTTCTTTTCGGCAGTCGCCAAAATGGCGTCGAGCGATTTGACGCGGCCAAATATCATGCAATTTCCCCTTTGCGGGCCGCGGACGGCCCTCTCCTGGCGCGCCAGACTAAACGCTCCGCGCGTCAGCGCAACATAATTTCAACGGGCGGACACTCGACTCAGCGGACCGTGAAGCGGATGCGGTCGATCGTCCGCCCGCCGGGATCGACGAGCGCCAGCATATGGCTGCCCGGCCGCGGCACGATCTGCGGCGGCGCGTCGGCATCGCCCAGCGCCTGCTTGTCGAGCATCAGCCGGTATCCGGCGACGTCGCCGCTGACCGCGATTCCCAGCCGCTGGCGGTCGGGCGGTATGTCGGGGTCGAGCGCATAGACGCTGCCGCTGACGGGGCTGGTGATGCGCGGGCGGCGCGCGGCGGGCGGCGCGGCGGCCATCTCGCCCTGGCCCGTACCGCGCAGGAAGAGTTCGCGGCGCGGCGGCTCGCGCGTGCCGGGCAGGGCGATCTGCCGCGTCTCGACGCCCTCCGGCATCGCCGGCGGCTTGCCGGGGCTGCCCGCGTGCAGCGCCAGCATCACGTCGCGCCATACCGGGGCCGCGCCCGATGTGCCCGACACGGCGCGCATCGAATCACCTTCCAGATTGCCGACCCACACAGCGACGGTGAAGCGGTCGGACCAGCCGATGCACCAATTGTCGCGCATAGCCTTTGACGTTCCGGTCTTGGCGGCCGCCCAGAAGGGCAGGCGCAGCGCGCTGTCGGCGCCGAAGGCGTCGGCGCGGGCGGAGGCGTCGGCCAATATGTCGCCGACGATGAAGGCGGCCGCCGCGCCGACGATCTGGCGCGGCGCCTCTGCCTTCTCGCCCTTGACGAAGCGGACCGGCGACCAGCGGCCCTGATTGGCGAAGGTGCGGAAGGCGTTGGCCTGTTCGACCAGCGACACTTCGGCCGACCCGAGGGCGAGGCTGAAGCCGTAATAGTCGCCGTCCTCGACCAGCCCGTGATAGCCGAGCGCCCACAGCCGGTCGCGGAATTGCTGGACATCGTCGATGACCAGCGCGCGCACCGCGGGCACGTTCAGCGAAGAGGCGAGCGCATGGCGGACGCTGACGGGTCCCTTGAAGCTGCGGTCGTAATTCTTCGGCACATAGAGGCCCGAGGCCGTGTCGAGCTGCACCGGGCTGTCGTCGAGGATCGACGCAGCGGTCAGCCAGCCTTTCTCGATCACCTGCGCATAAAGATGCGGCTTCAGCGTCGATCCCGCCTGCCGCCGCGCATTGGCCCCATCGACCGCCGCCGCCGTTGATTTGAGGCCGACGCCGCCCACATAGGCCAGCACGTCGCCCGTGGCATTGTCGAGCACCACCACCGCGCCGTCGCGGACGCGATCTGCGCCCAGCCCCGCAAGCTGGCGGCGCAGCGCGACGATCGCGGCGGCCTGTATGTCGCGGTCGATCGTCGTCGTCACGCGCTTGCCGGGCTTGTCGAGCAGGCGCACGGCGAGGTGCGGCGCCAGCGCGGGGTCGAGGCGCGACGCGCGCTCGCCCGACACCAAAGTCGCGGCGGCGGCGCGGATCGCGGTGCAGTCGGCGGCCCCGGCGATACGGCAGGCGCGGCGGCCCAGCGCTTCGGCGCTTGCGGAGGGATTGGGCAGCAGGCCCGCGAACAGCGCCGCGTCGGTGCGGCTCATCTCGGCGGGGCGCTTGCCGAACAGGCTTTGCGCGCCCGCGCCGATCCCCTGCGCCTCGCCGCGCAGGGGCACGAGATTGAAATAGGTCTCCAGCATCTGCTCATGCGTCCACTGCGCCGCCAGGGCCTGCCCGGCGCGCATCTGCCGGATCTTGACGCGCCAGCCGCGCTGGCCGGGCTGCGCAAGGTCGGGGGACAGGAAGGCGGCAAGCTGCATCGCCAGCGTCGATGCGCCGCGCGAGCGATGGCTCGACCAGCGCGCGCGGACGGCGCTTGCGACGGCGATCCAGTCGACGCCACCGTGCGACCAGAAGCGCCGGTCCTCGCCTTGCACCACGGCCTCGCGTACCGCCGGGGCGATGTCCGCCAGCGGCACCCAGGCGAGCCGCCGCCGCTGGAAATCGACGCGCTCGCTGTCGAGCAGGCGGCCCTCGCGGTCATAGAGCCACGCCTCGCTCGCCCGCCATTCGGCGCGGACGGCGGCGTAATCGGGCATGGCGGGCGGCTTGGTGAAGAGGTGCGCGATGGTGAGGAGGATCAGGGCGGCGAAGGCGGTCCACGCGAGGATACTGCGCCAGTGGCGGCGGACAGGCGCGCCCTTTGCCTCAACCGTCATGCTGAACTTGTTTCAGCATCCATGGCCCGGCCTTCCACGCTGCGCTCAAGGCGTGGGCAGACCATGGACCCTGAACCAAGTTCAGGGTGACGAATGTGTAAAGGCTCACTGCGCCGCCACCGTCATCGCTCCGTTCGGCCATTGCCCTCGGATCGCGGGCGAATAGATCGCCTCGACGCGCGTCGGCGGCAGGGTGAAGCGGCCCGATCCGTTGAGGCGCACGACATATTCGACGGCGTGCGTCCCGGCGGGCATCCACGCATAATGGCCGCGCCAGCTGTCGCGGCCGCGCTCGACATAGCTCGGCTGCCAGTCGGACCCGTTCGCCTGCGCCGCCAGCATTTCGGACTGGCCGCCCAGATTGCCGACGATCGTCGCGCCCGGCGGGATCGGGTCGTTCACCACCACCCAGGTCCGCCCGGCGGAAGCCACCACTTCGATCCGCACCTTGATCACGTCGCCGCGCGTCAGCCGCTCCTTGTTCGCCGCCTTGACGATGCTGACCGACCGCTTGACGCGATAGCCCGCGTTGAGCGGCTCCGTCAGCGGCACCGCCGCCTTGACGCTGACCGTCGCCCAGGGCGCGCCTTCGCCTTGGTGGCGCAGCGCCATCGTCGCAGCGGCGAGCGGCAGGCGCAGCGGCGAGGCATCGGCGGGCATCGGCCAGCCTTGCGACGCGCTGCCACCCGCGAGGCTGACGTTGGTGACGCCGGTGATCGCGCTGGCGGGATGCAGCGCGGCAAAGCGGCGCACGGCGACCGCGCCCCACGCATTGGCGGGCGTCGTGTCCCAATGGCCCTTGCGCTGGCGCTGGGCGACGCCAGCCATCATCTTGCCTGCGTTATCTTCCCACCCCGCGCGGCCCAGCACGGCGTCGAGCGCCTTGATCGCCATTTCATCGCCGCTCGTCATCATCCACCACGGCGCGCGGGCGTCGTCGATAAGGTCGAGCCGCGTGCCTTCATAGACCAGCCGCTTGCGAAGCTCCGCCTCGGCGGCGTTGCGCAGCGCGGCGGCATTGCGCACGCCCGGCGTCCGCTCGATCGCGACCAGCCAGTCGGCCAGCGTCCCCGTCGCCATGTCGGCGGGCGCCATGTCGATCGCGGCGACCAGCGCGGGGCTTGCCGCGCCGTTGCGGGCCAGCGCCGCCAGCGCCGCGATGCGGACGGGGCGGATGTCGTAGGGACCATAGCCCTTGCGCGTCAGCCGTCCCTCGACCACCGCTTCCAGCGCCTTCACCATCCTGGCTTTCGATGCTTCGGGTATCGCAAAACCGTTCGCTGCCGTCACCGCCAGCACATAGGCGGTCAGTTCGGCCGAACCCTCCAGCCGCTCGCTGGGCCAATAGCGCAGCAGGCCGTCGCCATCGAGATAGGTCGGCATCGCCTCCGCCAGCGTCTGCCAGCGCCCGGCGTCGCCCAGCGCGACGGCGCGCGACACGGATTGTTCGAAGCATTCGTAGGGATAGGCGGCCATATAGTCGCGCACGCCCGCCAGCGGCGGCGCGAGCGTGCTGGCCAGTGCGACATCGACATATCCGCCGGGCAGCGCGCCCGCCGGGACCGCGATCGGCAGCGTCGTGTCCGGCCCGACGCCGAAGAGGCTGGCGGCCCATGTCTCGACCGGCACGGCGGGGGCGACCGTCTGTTCGAAGACCACGGTCAGTGGCGGCGCGGTCGCGACGGCAGGCGACAGCGTCGCCGTCGCCGTGACGTCCATCGGCCGGTCGGTGCCGTTGCGCAGCGTGAAGCGCGCGTCGAACGTGTCGCCGCTGCGCACCAGTTCGGGCAGCCCGGCAAAGACCGACAGGTCCTGCACGGTGCGGACGCTGGTTTCGCCGGTGCCGAAATATTGGGAACCATCGGTGGCGATGGCGACGAGGCGGAAGCCGGAGAGATTGTCGGACAGCGGCACATCGACCGTAGCGCGGCCTTTGGCGTCGAGAGGGATGCTGGCTTTCCACAGCAGCACGGGACGGAAATCCTCGCGCGTCAGCCCCGACAGGTCGCCGCCGCCCCCGCCGCCCGGTTCCAGCGCCTTGCGGCCGTAATGGCGCTTGCCGACGACCTGCATCTGCGCCGTCGAAGTCAGCACGTCGAGCGTGCGCTGTCCCATCATCGCGCTCAGCACGTCCCAGCTGTCATTGGGGGCGAGTTGCAGCAGCGCCTCGTCGACGGCGGCAAAGGCGACGTCGGCGTTGGCTGGAACCTTTCCGTTCGGGGTCCTGACCTCGATCGCGACTTTCGCGGTGTCGCGCACCGCATATTTTTCCTTGTCGGCCTTGACCTTGACGCCAAGCTGATGGCCTTCCCAGCCGACCTTGATGCGCGCGACGCCCATGCGGTAACTGGGCTTGGCGAGATCGACGAGCGCCGTGGGCGGCGCGCCTTCGCTGTTCTCGACCTGGAAGCCGACGGCGCGCTTCATCTTGCGGAACCAGCTTTCGCCGCCGGTCACGCGCCCGCGCACCGCCATCACGGAAACATAGACGTTGGGCGCGTAAGCGGCGGGCAGCTTGACCTTCACCACGGGGTTGGTGCCCTTCAGCGGCACGACGAAGCTCGACAGCACGCCCTCGCGCTCGACGGTGACGAGACCCGTCGCCTCGCGGAACGGCATGCGGACCTGGAAGGTCGCGGTGTCGCCCGCGCCATAGCGCGGCTTTTCGGCGATCACGTCCATGCGGTCGCCATTGTCGCCGCCGAACCACCATTCGTCGTCGCCCGCGAGCCAGACGGAGCGTACCGCGCGCGCCTCATTGCCGTCGGCGTCCACGGTGGTCGCCACGACCGTCACTTCGCCCGATACGCCCGGCGCCATCGCGCAGCTCGCGCGGCCGAGCCGGTCGGTCGATGCGGTGCAGCCCGTGTCGAGCCGCGTCGTGCGCATCTGGTTGTCATAGGCATAGAACCCGCCGATCAGCCGCCGCCGCGCCGTCAATATCTCGCGCCGATAGAGGGCGACCTCGACGCGCTGGCCCGCCACGGGCTTGCCGTCGAGACCCAGCGCGACGAAATTGAGCCTGAGATCCTTGTCACGCATCAGCCAGCCGTCGGTCTTGACGCCCAGGCGCACGGCGGAAGGATAAAGAGTGATGCGGCGGCTGCTTGTCAGCGTCTCGCCATTGGCGTCGGCATAGTCCATTTCGACCGCCATCACGGTCGGCTCGGTGATCGGCTGATCGACGGCGACGCTGGTGGAGGCGGTGCCGTCCGCGCCCAGTAGCAGCGGCACGGAGCGCGCGAGCGGCAATTCGGCCCAGGGTTCGTCGCCGCTGTCGTCGAGCTGGACGGTTCCTTCCTTCACGGGCCGGCCGTCGAAGGTCCAGTCGCGATAATCCTCGGGCGGCGACCAGTGCGGCGCGAAGCTGGTGCGGACCTCGACCGGCAGATTCCCCGCCGGGCCGCCCGACAGATAGCCGACGAACAGCGACAGCGGCACGGTGGACGGACGCACCGGCGGCGCCTTCGGACCCGTGATCGTCGCCTTCATCGTCGGCAGGCGATATTCGTCGACGCGGACCGTCTGGTTCGTCCAGAAATTCCTGTCCTCTCCGTCCTTTTCTCTGGTGACGAAGACCAGTTCATAGTCGCCCATCGGCGCCGATGCCGGGACGTTCCACACCGTCTCGCCGCTGCCGGTCGCGGCAATGGCAAAGGGCAGTTCGAACTCGGTGTCCGAACCGCGGTGGATCAGGCGCAACTTGCCCGACAGCGGTTGCGGCGTGCGGAATCCGGTGCCGATCGGGCGACGCAGCACATGCTTCATGTGCACGGTCTCGCCCGCCTTCACCAGCGCCCGGTCGAAAATGGTGTGCAGGATGTTGTCGCGCTCCGACCAGCCATAGGGCAGGTCGAAGTCATAGGGGCGGATACCCTTGCCCCAATCGGTCAGCGTGAAGCTGAAATCGTCGCCGGAGCGGGCGCTGATCATCAGCGCATGGCCCTCGCTGCTGCCCGGGTCGGCATCCTCGTCGCAGTCCGACCATGTCTCGGGCTGCGGCAGGCCGGTCGGGAAGGCGAGGCGGCCCGCCTTGTCGGCGGTGCCGCGCGCCAGCAGGCGGCCCGTGCAGCTGTCGGTCACGCGAATCTCCGCGCCCGCGACGGGCTGGCCGCTGGCGAGCGACGTCACCCAGGCGAGCGAGTTTTCGCGGCCCCATTTGAAATGCACTGCCATGTCGGTGACGAGCGCGGCCGTCGCCACATGGCGCGTCGCCTTGCGCCCCAGCAGCGCCGCGCCCAGTTCGGGGCTGGCGATCTCGACGACATGGAATCCCTTTTCGTTCAGCGGGATGCCGACGACCTCGAACGCCTTGCCGCCGCCGGGCGGCGCGAATTGCAGCGTGCGGCGTTCTCCGTCCGCGGGGGCGCCGTCGAACACCGACTGGCTGCCGGTATAGTTGACCGTGACCTCTTCGCCCTTCGCATTCTTCTCTTCGCGATAGTCGGTGTGCTCGGCCTTCTCGACGCGCTTCAGCCAGCGCGCGATCGCGGCATCGTCGCCCGCGACCTTCAGCGCCGTCGCGGGCAGTTTCAGGTTCGTCTGCACCAGCGAAGCCTCGACACCGCGCACGGTGACGGGCAGCACGCCGCCTTCGCTCGCTTCCAATATGCCGAACCCGGCGGCGAATTTGACGAGCGGCGGGGCGTTGTCGATGCGGAATTTCAGCGGGAAATTCGACTGGTTCTGAAGCGTCCGGCCGCTCTGGTCGGTGACGCTGCCGGGCAGCGCCAGCACCGCCTCGACGCCCTGCGGCAACGGTCCCGCAAAGCGCACTTGCGTCAGCCAGGCGTCGTTGCGGTCGTCTTCGTCGGTTCTGGGCGTCAGCCGCTTGCCGTCGGCGGTGGTCAGCGTCGCCGCCAGCGCGGTTTCGCGCGCGACGGGCGATGCGAAGCTCAGCACGACATCCTTGATCGGGTTGCACCCCGCCTGCGGATTGACGCGGCTGCACGCCATCTTCGCCGTGAAGGCCGGGCGCACCTCATAGTCGAAGCGCTGGTCGCGGCCCGCCGTGCGCGCCGGGACGCCCGCCTGCGCGATGCGCGCGTCCCACACCAGCGCCATTTCGCGGCCAGGGGGCAGCGGGCGGCGGCACTTGACGGGGACGATGCGGTCGAGCGCGGCCTCGCGGTCGGCGCCCGCATCGGGAAAGCGCAGCGGCAGGCCCGCGTCATAGGCGAAGGACCGGCGCCGCCAGTCGCCGTCGCCCAGCCCCGTCAATATCTGTGTCGCCGTCTCGCGCGGCAGGACGTCGAGCGGAATCTTCTCGCCGATTCCATCGACCGCGCAATAAGCGAAGCGCGCGACCGAGGCGCGGTCGGCGGCGACATTGGTGGCGACGAGGAAGATCTGATCTTCCTCGATCCCGTCATAGCTGCCGCCCGTCAGCACGGCGCGCGCCGAGGGACCGCCCGTGTCGATCCGGAAGCGGTCGTTGCCGACGACCTGCACGCCGCGCGCGGTGACGAGCCGGGGGTCGAGGCTGACGTGGCAGCTCTGGCCGCCCGGCAGCGGCTTGTCGAATTCCAGCACCCATGTGCGGCTGTCCACCCAGCGGGCCGTGGCGGGAACCTTGCAGTCGTGCGTCGCGGGCGCCTTGGCGCGCGGATCGCCGAGCGGCACCATCTCTTCCGAAAAGCGCAGCGTGAAGCGCGTGATCGTCCCGTCGCCATTGCCCGCGCCGCCGGGCGTGGCCAGCGTGACTTGCGGCACGGTGTCGGCGGCGGCGGTTGCCGCCATGGCGATGGACAGCGGGACGATCAGGGCCAGCTTCGTCCGTCCGGCCAGCCGCTCCGCCAGCCCGCGCCATCGCTGCGTCATCGCTTATGTCTCCCGGCGTTCGGTCAAGCGCCTATCCTGCTGGAAACAGGGGCATGAGTCCAGCCGCCGCGCTGCGCTATTTGTTTCACGCGAAGACGCGAAGGCGCGAAGAGGTCGCGCTTGCCGCGAAGCGGCTTTCCATTCCAACGACACCGCCAGCCGCCATTGAAAGGAAAATGGGCCTGTCGGCCCAAGCCGTCTTCTTCGCGCCTTCGCGTGAAACGAACTCGCACTGTCCTATCGCGCCAGCATCGGTCCCAGCGGCTGTCCGGCGAACAGGTGGACGTGCAGGTGCGGGACTTCCTGGCCGCTGTGCGGGCCGACGTTGGCGAGCAGGCGATAGCCCGGCACGACAAGACCGTGGTCGCGCGCGACCTTGCCGACCGCGCGGATGAAGCCGGCGATTTCCGCCTCGCTCGCCCGCTCCGAAAAATCGTCCCAGCTGACATAGGCACCCCTGGGAATCACCAGCAGGTGCAGCGGCGCCTGCGGGTTGATGTCGTGGAAGGCTATGGCATGCGCGTCCTCATAGACGGTCTTCGACGGCAGTTCGCCGCGCAGGATGCGCGCGAAGATATTGCTGTCGTCATAGGGCAGGGTCGCGTCGATCGCCATTTTGGGATTCCTCTATGCTTTGCGGGCGGCTTTTTCGGCGTGGCCCGACGTGCCGTGGCGCCGGTCGATCTCGGCCGCGACGTCGCGCCAGCCGATGCCGCGTTCCGACAGCAGCACGGTCAAGTGAAAGATCAGGTCGGCGGCCTCGCCGGTCAGTGCGGCGTCGTCCTCGCTCATCGCGGCGATCACGGTCTCGACGGCTTCCTCGCCCAGCTTCTGCGCGATCTTGCCGCGCCCCCGGGCCGCGAGGCTCGCGACATAGGAGGCGTCCGCCGCGCTCGCGGCCAGCCGGTCGCGCACCACGCCCTCCAGCCGCGCCAGCGCTGCGCCGATCCCCGTTTCGTCCGTTTGATCCGTCATCGCGCTTTCCTAGCGGCGACGGCAGGGCTGGACAAGCCGCCGCCGCTCTGGTCGAAGGGCGCGCATGGCGGACGTCAAATTGCATCCCGACTGGCTCGCGCGCATCGGCGGCGAATTCGAACAGCCCTATATGGCGGCGCTCAAGCAGTTTCTGACCGGGGAGCGCGCGAAGGGAAAGCGCATCTATCCGCGCCCGCGCGACTGGTTCGCGGCGCTCGACGCGACGCCGCCGCAGGACGTGCGCGTCGTCATCCTCGGGCAGGACCCCTATCATGGTCCGGGGCAGGCGCATGGGCTGTGCTTTTCGGTGCAACCCGGCGTCCGTGTGCCGCCGAGCCTCGTCAACATCTATAAGGAATTGCAGGCCGACCTCGGCATCCCGCCCGTGCGTCACGGCTACCTCAGGCATTGGGCGGAGCAGGGGGTGCTGCTGCTCAACGCCAGCCTGACGGTCGAGGCCGGGCAGGCGGCGTCGCATCAGGGCAAGGGCTGGGAACGCTTCACCGATGCGGTGGTCGCGGCGGTTGCGGCGGACCCGGCGCCCAAGGTGTTCATCCTGTGGGGCAGCCATGCCCAGCGCAAGGCGTCGCACGTGCCCGGCCTTGGTTCCGGCACGCCGCATCTGGTGCTGCGCGCGCCGCACCCCTCGCCCCTGTCGGCGCATAATGGCTTCTTCGGGTCGCGGCCGTTCAGTCAGACCAATGAATTTCTCGCCGCGCATGGGCGCGGGACGATCGACTGGCAATTGCCGGAGACGGCGGAGATCGCTGCCGCATGACCCTATTGGCCGATCCGGCGGTGCTGGCGGTCCTGATCGTCGCCGTGATCCTGCTCGGCATGGCGAAAGGGGGATTGTCCGGCGTGGGCGCGCTCGCGACGCCGCTCGCGGCGCTGGTGCTGCCGCCCGCGACGGCGGCGGCGCTGCTGCTGCCGATCCTGATCGTGCAGGACGTGATCAGCGTCTGGGCGTTCCGCAAGACATGGGACGGATGGATCGTCGCCCGGATGCTGCCGGGCGCGGCGCTGGGCGTCGTCGCGGGCTGGTTCTATGCCGATCGCGTCGACGAGGCGCGGCTGATGGCGGCGCTGGGCGCGATCACGCTGGGCTTCGGTCTCTATCGCCTGTGGGTCGAGCGCGGCGGGCGCATCGTCGCCGCGTCCCGTTCGCCGGGCTGGGTCGGCAGCCTGTTCGGCGCCGCCACCGGGCTGACCAGCCAGATCGCGCACGCGGGCGGGCCGCCGTTCCAGATGTGGGTGACGCCGCGCCAATTGCCGCACCTGACATACATCGGCACCAGTTCGATCCTGTTCGCGGCGATCAACTGGCTGAAGCTTCCGGCCTATATGGCGCTGGGGGCCTTTCCGCACGAAGTGATCGTCGCGGCGGCACTGCTGATGCCTGTCGCCATCGTCTCGACGCTGGTCACGGTGCGCTGGATGAAGCAGATGCGGGCGGAGCGCTTCTATGTCCTCATCTATCTGCTGATGGTCGCGCTCGGTGCGAAGCTGCTGTGGGACGGGGTGCACGGATGACGCCGCCCACCATTCTCGTCGATGCCGATGCCTGCCCCGTGAAGGAGGAAATCTATCGCGTCGCCTGGCGGCACGAGGTGCCGGTGAAGGTCGTCAGCAACAGCCGGTTGCGCGTGCCTGACCATGCGCTGATCGAGCGCGTGCTGGTGTCGGACGGCTTCGACGCCGCCGATGACTGGATCGCCGGGGCGGCCGACGCGCGCAGCATCGTCGTCACGTCCGACATCCTGCTCGCCGACCGTGCGCTCAAGGCCGGGGCGACGGTCCTCGCGCCCAACGGCAGGCCCTTCACCATGGCGTCGATCGGACCCGCCATCGCGACGCGCGCGATCATGGCCGACTTGCGCGCGGGCGGCGATTCCATCGGCGGGCCGCCGCCTTTTTCGAAGGCGGACCGCTCGCAATTCCTGCAAGCGCTCGACACTGCGCTGGTGCGCCTCAAGCGGGCGCCATCGTGAATTGAGGTGTCAGGCGGAGCCTGGCGTCTCGCTGTCCCGCCGGCGCAGGCGGCGGGCCGTACGCTCGTGCCTGATCGCCGCCTCGCGCAGGCGCAGCGCCAGGAAGGGATCGTCGCTGGCGTCGGCCTTTCGCCGCGCCACGCGCGCCAGTTGCTCATAATAGATCGAATCGCGAATCGGCTCCACGATCGGCATGATAGCATGTTCGCCGCGTGGGAAAGTGGAGGAAACCGTCCCGTTTCAGGTCGCTTTTATCCCGCTTTCGATCCCCCAGGCGCGATGGAAGGTGGCGACCGCCGCGTCGATTTCGGCGTGAAAGCGTGCGCGATCGATGCGCCGCGCCTCGGGCAGGTTCAGGATGGCGAACTGATAGACGCCCGATTGGCAGAGACTCGAGAACTGATGGACGGCCAGCATCGGGTCGCCCCGCCGCAACTCTCCGCGCGCCATTTTCTCGGCCATCCACGCCGCCAGCCGCGCCTTGCCGCGCCGCGGCCCGCGATCGTAGAAGGTTTCCGCGAGGTGCGGGAAACGCCGCGCCTCGCCGATGACGAGCTGTTGCAGCGCCAGCATCGGATCGGACATCAGCGTGCTGATCAGCACATCCGCGAACCGGCGCAGCATATGGGGCACGGGCGCGTCGACAGGCAGGTCGACCTGCAAGGCGCGGCCATAGCTTTCGGCGATATCGTCGACGACCGCCGCGAACAATTCCTCCTTCGACGGGAAATAGGTCCACAGCGTCGTCTTGGACCCGCCGACCTTGCCGGCGATCGACGACATGGTTGTGCCTGCATAGCCCCGGGCGAAGAACAGCTCCCGCGCCGCATCGACGAACGCCTTGCGGCGCAACGCGGCGTCGTCCGGCACGGCCGTACCATCTGGTATCATTTCGATTGACAATCTATTCTCCGCGGCTCATCTGCGCATGATACCAGCTAGTATCGTTGGAGCCAATGCCTCGTCATCTTCTTGCAACCTTGGCCGTTTCCGGCCTGTTGGCGGGCTGTGCGTCCGTTCCGGGGCTGGAACCGAAACCCGTCATCGCCGCCCCCGAGTCGTTTGATTCGGCCCAATCCTTCGCCGATGCGCGCGGGGTCTGGCCCGCCGAGGGATGGTGGCGCGATTTCGGCGACGCGCAGCTCGACGCGCTGATCGCGGAAGGGCTGGCGGGTTCGCCCGACGTGCGGATCGCGGCGGCGCGCGTGCGCGCGGCCGACGCGCTCGCGCAGCAGGCGGGCGCGGCGCTGCTGCCGCGCGCCGGTGTGGAGGCGAGCGCGGGCGGCGTCCAGCAGAGCAAGAATATGGGCATCCCGCCCGCCTTCGTGCCGCCGGGCATTCAGGACACCGGTCATGTCGCCGCGACCTTTGCCTTCGACCTCGACCTGTGGGGGCGGGGTCGCGCCACGCTGGCGGCGGCGACGTCGGAGGCAGAGGCGGCGCGCGTCGACGCGGCGCAGGCGCGGCTGATGCTGACGACGGGCATCGCCGGTGCCTATGCCGACCTT
>PHEM01000121.1 GCA_002842935.1 Alphaproteobacteria bacterium HGW-Alphaproteobacteria-13
AGCACCGCAGGCTCGCCGCTTAATATCAACCCCAGAACGAGGCCCACACTCCGCTAATTTACGCAGCGATCTGCGCCAAATGTTCTGACGACGGACAGACCGCGACGAAAGCCGCGCCCTGGCAATGCGTGTCGATCACGTCGAGGACGGTCGAGCGCAGTCCATCGATATCGGGGTCGAAATCTTCCCACGTCACATTGTCGGGGCATTCGTCGAGGAGATAGTTGGACATCAGGTCCTGCATCGTGTCGAGCAGGCGGTAGCGGGCATCGGTCATGGCGTGTCTCCGGGAAAAAGGAAGCCGCCGGATCGGACGAACCGGCGGCTTCGGCTGTCAGTGGGCGGTTTCGAGAAGCTTGCGGGCCTTGCCCTCGACCTCGAGCCGGCTGTCCTGGTTGGTCTTGGTCCGGGCAAAGGCGGTGATGCCCTGCACGAAATCGTAGATCGTCTCGGGCGGCCGGCCCTCTTCGCTCAGCACCGTCGCGACGATTTTCGCGGTCTCCGCCTTCGAGAAACCGCGCTTGCGCAAGAACGTCTCGCGGTCCTCGTCCTTGCGGGCGACGATGCGCTCGCGCGCGGTCTTGATGCCATTGAGGAAAGGCATCGGCGAGGAGTCCGCGAAGTGCTCGAGCGCGGGAGCGGCTTCATGGGCGAAGCGGTTGGCGGCGAATTTCGAGTGGCGGATCTTCACCTCCTCGAAATTTTCGACACCCCAGAGGTTGCGGTTCATGCATACGGCGCGGAGATAGAAGGTCGCCATGCCGAGCGTTTTCGCGCCGACCTCGGAATTCCAGCAGTAGAAGCCGCGGAAATAGAGGTCGGGATCGCCGTTGGGGAGCTTGCCCGCCTCGATCGGGTGCGTGTCATCGACGAGGAAGATGAAGACGTCGCGGTCGGAGGCGTAGAGTGTCGTCGTGTCGCGCGTAACGTCGACATAGGGATTATAGTGCATGCTCGACCAGTCGAGCACGCCGGGGACCTTCCAGCGCGTCTGCCCGACGCCGTCGCCGGCGATCTTCATCACGGCTTCCACGAGCTCGTAATCCCAGATGCGGCCGTAATCAGGCCCGGTGGCGGCGCGCAGTTCGGTGCGCCCGCTGTCGGTCTGCAGCAGTTTCACCTGCTCGGCGCGGTTCGCGACCAGGCCATGCTGGAGATTGATGCCGGCGAGCGCGGCCGGAAGCTCGCGAAGATAGGAAGCGGGCGCACCGACGAGGCTGCAAAGCTGTCCGAATGCCCAGTTCGTCGGCGCAACGGGTT
Organism: Alphaproteobacteria bacterium HGW-Alphaproteobacteria-13; assembly: GCA_002842935.1. GTDB lineage: Bacteria > Pseudomonadota > Alphaproteobacteria > Sphingomonadales > Sphingomonadaceae > Sphingopyxis. The sequence goes on from PHEM01000121.1 coordinate 1,261, forward strand.
TGTCTTCGTCAGGGACGATCAGCGCGAGGCGCTCGGGGCTGTCGCTGCGCGCCTCGACGCGAATGGCGCTACTCTCGACGACACGAGTGCTTGCGCTGGCGGCGCGGGCACGAACCACCTCATAGAGATCGGTGAGCGAGAGGAAGCGCTCGTCGTCGGGACGCGAGAACCATTCGGAAGAGACGCGGCCGATATTGCGGCCGCGGGAGATGTCGACGCGATAGGCGCCGCCGACCGCGCGGTCGGTGGCGGGAACAAGACTGGTCATGGGAAATCTCCGACAAGAGTGGGACGTCGAACCGGAGCGAACCCTGCCGCCCGGCTCGCCCCTTCCCACCCCCTTCCCTCCCGACGGCCGCTCAGGTCGGGCCGTGCGCAACGAGGTCGATGAACCAGAATTTGTCGACTTTCCGGAGATCGACCACGGCGGCGTTATCGATGATGAAGGCGCGAACGTCGCGGACGCGAATCCAAAACTGGTCGCCGCCCTGCGCGCTCGTGCGCCCGGTGCCGCGACGGCTGGCCTTGAGCAGTCCGCGGCCGATCCACCCCGTGACGGTCTTGGCGTCGATGCCCATCAGCGACGCGAGGCCGGTGGCCGTCAGGTGAAGCGGGTCGTAGCGGGTTGCCCCGAGCCGCTTGCCCATCACGATAATCGCCGTTTCGGTGCGCTGATATCCGGCGCGCTTCAGCATGCCGCGGATGATCTTCGGCGGCCGGTGGAAATTGCGCTGCACGATCTCGCGCTCGGCGTTGGTCCATGCGGGCTCCTTGAAGCGGGGCGTAACGAGCCCGAGCTGGGTCGCCCGCTTCGTCACCCACCAGCGCGGACGGCCGACGGTGAAGGCGAGCGAGGCGATGTCGCCCCTGGCCGGCACGCGCTGATAGGCGCGCCGGATCACGGCATCGATCTGGTCGGAGCTCGTCCAGCGCTGCCTGCGAAAATCATGCTTTTGCGTGGCGGGGGCCTGGAGCGCGAGCGCAGCGGCATGGCTGTAGATCGCCGCGGCGCTGCGTCCCGGCAAATGGGCAAGGCATGGTTCCACGCCACCTTGGGGATAATGCTCGCGGAGCAATTTCTCCTCGCGGTTTGTCCAGAAGCGGCGAGGACCGCGCTTCGGTTCACCGTGGGTGGGATTGAGCTCGAGAAGGGCGCGGAGATTCTCGGGCGGCCGGGTTTGAAGTTGCATCGGGCTTCTCCTTTAAGATCGGCCTTGTCCTTCCCCCTTCCCTCCCATGCTTTTCGATGCGGACGGCCAGTCGCCCGCACCAGCGGGCACGCTAACGCGCCCGCGATCTTCTTATTGCGAATCGTTCGCAAATATGGCAGGAGGGATTGCAAGGCGTGGGGCGCGCCTGTCAGAGGAGAGTGGCTCAATGCCCGCACAGCGCGATCGTTCGATGGTGACCAGCCTTCCGGCGATCGTGACGATGCTCGTGGCGCTCACGCTCCTTGTTCTCGCGGTGCTGCGCTGGCGCGATAATGGCTGGGGCGCCCTCGTCTGGCTCGCCGCCTTCATCGCCATGAGCGCGATCCGCACCCCGCACAGCATGCGCAACCGCGCCAATGTCGTGGTCGAGGCGCGAAAGGACGCCACCGAGATTCTGCTGCTCGTGGCGATGTTCGCCGCGATGATGGTATTGCCGCTGATCCATCTTGCGACCGGGCTGTTCGCCTTCGCCGACTATGCGCTTCCCGAATGGGCAACCGCGATCGGCGCCATCGCGCAAATCCCGTTCCTGTGGCTGTTCTGGCGCAGTCATGCCGACCTCGGGCGCAACTGGAGTCCCGGTCTCGAGGTCCACGACGCGCACAAGCTGGTGACGAACGGGGTTTATGCCCGCATCCGCCATCCCATGTATGCCGCGATCTGGATTTCGGCGCTCGCGCAGCCGCTGCTCATCCATAACTGGATCGCCGGCTTCCTCGTCGTCCCCGCCTTCGCGGCGATGTGGTTCATCCGGGTTCCCGACGAAGAGGCGCTGATGCGGCAGCGCTTCGGCACCGCGTGGGATGCCTATTGCATCCGCGCGGGCCGGCTGCTGCCGAAGCGCGCGTCATGATGTACGCGGTCCTCCCTCGCCCGGAAGCGATTCCCGGCCTCGGCGACATGGTCGCCGCAGCGGCGCGTTGCTGGCGGGCGGCGCGGGACGCGGGCGCGCCGGCGCAGCGGCGTCTTTACATGCTGCTGTCGCGGCAGGGTCGCGGGATGCTGGCGCCGGCCTTCGACAGCCTGATGACGCTTTACGAAGCTGCGCTCGGCCGGAGGATCGCGACGGACCGAGCCGCGCCCTCGCGAGACGAGCGCCTGTTGCTCGGCTTGATCGACGGGTCGACGCCGCGCCTGGCATCCATCGATTGCGCGGAAGGACCCGCCGCGGCGCTCGACTGCGCGATCCGCTCGACGCAGATCATGATCGCATTGGCGGAACGCGCGAATCCGACGCCAGAGCGACCGATGGACTGGAGCACAGAGGGAGCCGATGCCCGCGTGGAATCCAGCGCGGCATCACAGACATGAGTACGAACCAGGAGTTCTCGCCGACCGATGGGTTCTCAGCGGAGGGTTCGCTGCGATGGCTGCGCTTGGCCGGGATTGCCGGCATCATCGGCGCGATCCTCTGGACGCTGGGCGACGCGCTGATCATCGGCGCGAAGGCGAACGCGGCGGACTATCCGCTGATCTTCGGAACCTATGCCGACAGGATCGAGACGGATATTGCGGCGATGATGCTGCCCTCGTCAGAGGCCCGGCTCGCGGCGGGCGCGCTGGTCGCCGACGTCGGCATCGTCTTCTACCTCGCCGGAAGCTGGCACCTGTTCAGGGGCCTGCTGCCCGCCGGGCGCGCGTGGGCATGGCCGATCTTCGTGCTGCTCATCTGCGGCAATGCCTGGTCGCCGCTCGGCCATGCCGGCTTCTATTATGTCGGCATGGCCTACAAGACGCTGCTGGTGACTCCGCCCGAAGCGCATGGCGCGCTGCTCGATCTCGGCAAGGATTTTCACGATGTGCTGACGATCGCATGGCTGCTGCCCATCGTGACGCTTGGCCTCGCCTTGCTCGGCCTTGGCATCGCGATCGCGCTCGGACGGACGGCATGGTCGCGCTGGTTTGCGCTCTTCGCCAACCCGGTGTCGCAGGTCGCGATCGGTATCGGCATTGCCTTCGTATCGCCCGCGCCGGTCGCGACCTGGCTCGGTGGCGCCGCGTTCAACCTCGGCTGGCTGGTCGTCTATCTGGTTTCGACCATCCTGCTATGGAACGGGGTATCGGCGCGAGCAGCGCGATTCGAAAGTCAAACGGCAGAGAACTCGACTTAGCCAATCTGGACAATTTGCTCAATCCAGCCTATATAGCGGAAAGCAGATTGGAGTCGAATATGTCACAGGCAGCCCTCAGCGCGGAGAAACTTCAGAGTCTTCCAGAAGCGGACGTGCGCTCGGCACTGGTCCAGCGCAACCCCAAGGCGTCGAAGGCGGCCATCAATCGCATGGCGAAGTTCCTCGCGGCAGTGTCGCGGATCGCGGCTGACCTTCCACCGGGCGAGCAGCGCAAGCTTCCGACCGGGCAAAAACGATTGCGCCTCGCGCTTCTCGAGGCGGCTGGCCATGCCGACGAACAGGATGATGCCGTCGAGACAAGCGTCGGCGAAGGCCGGGGCGAGTTACTCAGTGTCGAGGAAGGCTTGCAGCGCCTGCGCCGCTATGCGCCGCCGCGGCCGATCGAAGACTGGGCGGGCCCTGTCGGCGGCGCAGGCGAAATCGAGAGCGAACTCGGGATCCCCCGCTCGACGCTCAGCGAATGGTATCGCCGCGGCGCGGTGATCGGGCTGCTCCGCGGCGAACGCAAGCGCGTCTATCCGCTCGAACAGTTCATCGATGGAAGGCCGATCGAGGGAGTCGGTAAGGTCGCGCAGATCGCACCCGATGCGCGGGCCGCGTGGCTCTGGCTGCGCCAGCCGCATGGGCGGCTGGACAAACAGACCCCGATCGAGCGGCTTGCGCGCGGCGACCGGGAGGCCGTAGTGGAGGCGGCCGAGCGCGATTTTCTCTGACCGCGCATGACGCTTGATCTCAAGACCATCGGGCGGTTCACCCGCAGGTTCCTTCCGCGCAGCTATCTGCGCGTGACCGAACTCGCGCATCGGGCGACGCCGCTCGGCATGGGCTTCGGAAAGACGCGGTTCGCTAGTCCCGCCGATGCGTTCAAGCTGCTGTACATCGGCGAGGATTTGGCAACCGCAGTGGCGGAAACGATCATTCGCGATCGCTTCGAAGGAACGATCGCCCGCGAGATTTCCGAAGGCGAGATCACCAAATGGGGTGCGACGGAAGTCGATGCGGCGAAGCCGCTTCGCCTGCTCGACCTGCGCGGCGATGCCTGCTTCCAGCTCAACGTCTCGACCGATATCGTCGGGGCCAAGGGACAGGATGAGGCGCGAACCTTCAGCCAGTCGATATATGACGAGACCGATCTCGATGGCATTCTTTATCATTCGCGGCTTCGCAAACGGAAGAATTGCATCGCAGTTTACGACCGCGCCGTGACCAGCCTGTCCGCCTCCGACGTCGACGACCTGGTGACTCTGCCGAGGCTCGTTCCGGCTCTCCGCACCCTGCGGGTCGGCTTGATATCATAGGCGCGCACTCGCTCAGAACAGGCTGAGTTGCTGCGGCGAATTGTTCGCGGGGGCAGATGCGGGTTCGATGGTCGGCGCCGACGCGCGAGGAGGTGCGGCGAGAAGCGCGTAGGCGCCTTCTTCGGCTTCGCGGCGCGCCAGTTTTGCCGTCCAGCCTCCAAGGATATGCGCCGGCGTATACCAGCACTCGTGCATTTCCAGCGAAAGCGAATTCCCGTGGACGACGGCCGCCGGGATATGCAGCAGGGCGAACTGGATATAGGCCATGTGAACAGCGCGGGGATCGATATCGACCGCAGTGACGTGGAGATGCTGCTGATATTTGATGCCCTCTTCCCGCATCGTCTCGGCCAGCGCGATCACCATCGCACCCGCGCCGCATGCCGGTTCCATCGCGCGGACGAAGCCGTTGCGCTTGATGATCTCTTCGACGCTTTCGCGGTTGCCGATGGTGACGCCGGCCATCAATTGGGCGACGGGATAGGGCGTGAAATACTGCCCCCTGTCCTTGCTACCCTGTTCAAGCTCGGCATAGACCGCGCCGAGGACGTCTCCGGGTTCGGCATCTAGCGCCAGAACGAGTTCGCCAAGCACCTTGGGAAAGGCGTCAACCACCTCGCGGTCGTAGTGACCGACGATTTCGAGGTAGCGGGCTTCCCGCTTTTCTCGGTTCGCGAGATCGACGCTGTTCGAAATCGCGATCGCGGTCGCTTCCATACAATCGGAGAAAAGGCGATGAAGGTCGTGGCGATAGGCAAATCCGTGCAGCAGCTTGCATATCGCCTTTATATGGGCGCCGTGTGTCATGATGGATTCCTCGGGCGCGACGGACTGCATGCATCGACACGCGGTCGCGGTGACGGCGAACGGGTCGAAGGCTTTCGGTCGGTAGGATTGGAAAGGAGCGCCGGGTTCAGCCGAACCGCTTGCCGTTCTCCATGAAAGTGTATCCGATTGCCCTGATCGCTTCGTCGACGGCCGGTTCGGATGTCAGATAATCGTATTCGCTTTCGAGCCGCCGATAGAGCCAGCGGGCAAGATCGCGGAGCGGTTCGATGATCGCTTCTTCGGTAGCTTCGCTGCAGTCGAGCCCGTCGCGCTCGACCGTGATGTCCATGCTATATTCATGGCAATAGCGACCGCTGTGGCGAATATCGGCGCTGAGCCGATAGGAATGCTGCCGCTGGATATCGCGAAGCGCGTCGGCGATCCGGTGAAGCTTGGCATCCTGCGGCGCGTAGGCACGGATGGCCTTCGATGATCCAGGCCGATAGGCATAGCTGCCGGCAAAACAAGCGCCGTCGCCCTGGCTGGAGAAGCCCGTGAAGAAGATCTGCGGGTCGTCGCGCGTGCTCCCTCCGACAAGGGAAACCGGGTTTGTGCGAAGCGCGATGCCGAGGATATCGCAGATCGCCTCGAAATCGCTGAAGACGAAGTCGTACCAGTCGTCGTCGAATGCACCCTGGCGATACCAGTCGCGCGCCGTGTCCTTGGCGGACTCATCGAGTTCTTCGAACTCGTAGACGGTGATGGGGATGATATCGGGCATGGCATAAAGCCCTCCGATTGGTGGCGCTGCGGTTCAATCGAACAGCGGCAGGCCAAGTTGAGGGGATGCGCAATCAAGACCGCAGAGCCCGAGCGGGCACGGGCCATATTTGCCCTCGCGATCGGCAAGGATATCGCGCGCAGCGTGAAGCTCGACGAATGGCCCGCTGTGCCCGCTCGGGCGGCGGCAGCGGGCGCCGACCGGGGCGCGGCAGTCGGGGCACGCGACTTCGAGCACCGGATCGCGCGGCCAGGACCTAGAGCAGCCGGGCTTCTGGCAGACGGCTTCACCTTTGACGATGTGAGCCATCACGCCGCCTCCGCAGCCTTGGCGAACCGCTCCTCGACCTCGGCGGACGTGGCGGCGAACACGGTCCAGTCGCCATAGTAGACGCCGTCATACTCGACATAGTCGTTGAAGATGGTCAGGCGCCAATCGCACTGCGGGCCTGCAACATTGGATAACCCGCGCTCCCGCCAGTCGGCCATCACCGCCGGGAAGAAGCGGTCCATGACGTCGGGAGCGGCCGCGAACTTGATGTCGCACATATAGGTCGTGTGGACATAGGCGAGCGGGCCGATGACGGGGCCATCGCTTCCCCAGTCTTCAAGGTCCTCGTCCGGATCTTTGCGCCCATGATAGAGGTGCAGGTAGAGCCCGGTGGCTTCCGGGACAGGCGCGATAGCGGCCGCTTCGACATCGCCGCCCTCAGCGCCTTCGCGCGCCGCAACCCAGTCGAGATAGCCGAGGCGGGTATCGTCGTTCGAGACCTCGTATTTCCAATCGCCGAGCGCGTGATCTTGGTGGGCGGCCCAAGGCTCCGGATCATCGGTCGGGGCAATGATGGAAATCGCCGGCGGGGAGAACGCGGCGGCCTGGAACCAGGCATTGGCGGCAGCGATTGTCCCGAGCTCGTTCAACTCGGCCCGGGTCATGACGACGCGTTCGGATTCGTTGGTGCCGTAATAGCGCGGCGCGCCATCACCTGTGTGGACGGCGTGCTGCGCGCTGAATGCGCCGACGCACGGATCGGAATTGCGGACATAGGGGATGCGGTGCTGGTTGCAGAAATCCTCGACCTGATCGAACTGGCCGCCGATCAGGCCATGGGCGCAGATTTCGAGGGTCGCGCCGTCAACGAAGTCGGACGCGTCGACGGTCTTTCCGATCCAGTCGAGCATGCCATGGTCGCCCTCTATGGCATCGATCAGCGGCTCAATCAGGTCGCTCCTGATCGCGCCGCCGATCCGGATGGTCGCGGATACACGGTCGGTCATCGATAACTCCATCGGCTGGATG
>PHEM01000122.1 GCA_002842935.1 Alphaproteobacteria bacterium HGW-Alphaproteobacteria-13
GGGGCGACGGCGGCCGCAGCCGCACTCACGAACATCGCGGGCTGACGGCCCGCCGCGGGCCGCGATCCACTTAGATTTTGACGCCCGGCTTTGCGCCGTATAGGGCGCGGAAATGCTGACTGTTTCCGAAGCCCTCGACCGCGCCCGGATGCTCTGCGACGCCGCCGCCGGGGCGGGCGCCGACGCCGCCGACGCGCTTTACTATTGCAGCGCCGCCACGTCCGTCTCGATGCGCCTCGGCGCGCTGGAGGATGTCGAACGGTCGGAGGGGCAGGATATCTCGCTGCGCGTCTTTGTCGGGCAGCGCAGCGCCAGCGTCTCGACCGCCGACATGGATGCGGGCGAACTCGCCAAGCTGGTCGAACGCTGCGTCGCCATGGCGCGCGAGGCGCCCGAAGACCCCTATGCCGGACTCGCGCCGCAGGACATGCTGTTCCGCGGAGCCGTGCCCGATCTCGACCTTGACGACGGCAGCGAGGCCGATCCGCAGGCGCTGCGCGAAGCGGCGCTGGCGGCGGAGGACGCCGCGCGCGCCGTCGCGGGCGTCACCAACAGCGAAGGCGGCACCGCGAGCCACAGCCGCACGCGCTTCGCGCTCGCCACCAGCCACGGCTTCACGGGCGGTTACGGCGCGAGCGGGCACAGCCTGTCGGCCAGCGTGATCGCGGGCGACGGCGCGGCCATGCAGCGCGACTATGGCTGGCACAGCGCGCATCACCTGTCCGACCTGGAAAGCCCCGCCGCCATCGGCGCGCGGGCCGGGACGCGCGCCGTGGCGCGGCTGAACCCCGGCAAGGCGCCGGTCGGCAAGCTGCCCGTCCTGTTCGACCCGCGCGTCGGGTCGAGCCTGATCGGCCATTTGCTGGGCGCCATCGCCGGACCCGCGATCGCACGCGGCACCAGCTTCCTGCTCGGCAAGGAGGATCAGGCGCTGTTCGACAGCGGCATCGTCATCCGCGACGAGCCGCACCGCCCGCGCGGCCTGCGCAGCCGCGCCTTCGACGGCGAAGGGCTGCCGACCGCCGCGCGCGACATCGTCGCGGACGGGCGCATCACGGGCTGGCTGCTCGACACCGCGTCGGCAAAGCAACTGGGCCTGACGCCGACCGGCCATGCCAGCCGCGGCGGCGGCGCGTCGGGCGTGACGGCCAGCAACCTGCACCTTGCGGCAGGCACCGCCAGTCCCGAGGCGCTGATGGCCGATGTCGCCGAGGGCGTCTATATCACCGAGCTGATCGGCCAGGGCGTCAATCCCGTCACTGGCGACTATAGCCGGGGGGCGTCGGGCTTCGTCATCCAGGGTGGCCGGCTTGCGGGACCGATCGCCGAATTCACGGTCGCGAGCAACCTGATCGACATGTTCGCGGCCATGGTCCCCGCCGACGATCTTGTTTTCCGCCACGCGATCAATGTTCCGACCATCCGCATCGACGGCATGACCGTCGCCAGCGGCTGAGGTTGCGGCCGATGCCCGCCTGCAACATCGAAGCCGTGATCGCCGCGACGCGCGAGGTCGGCGACATGGCGATGGCGCGCTGGCGCGGCGAGGGGCAGGCGATCGACGTCTGGCACAAGTCGCACGACAATCCCGTCAGCGACGTCGACCTCGCCGTCGATGCGCGGCTGAAGGCGGTGCTGGGCGCAATGGTGCCCGAGGCGGGCTGGCTGTCCGAAGAGACCGCCGACAGCGCCGACCGCCTGTCGCGCCGCGCGATGTGGTGCGTCGATCCGATCGACGGCACGCGCGACTTCATTCGCGGACGGCCCGGCTGGGCGGTGTCGGTCGCGCTGGTGGTGGACGGCGCGCCGGAGATCGGCGTGCTCTATGCCCCCGCGCTCGACGAGCTGTGGGTGGGACAGCGCGGCAAGGGTGCGACGCTGAACGGCGAAGCGCTGCGCGCCAGCCGCCGCATGATCTTCAGCGGATCGCGCGTCCCCGCCGACAGCCTGCCGAAGGTCGACCGCGACCTGATCATGGTGACGAAACCGAACAGCATCGCGCTGCGCATGGCGCTGGTCGCCGACGACCGCGCCGACCTGGTGGCGACGCTGCGCTGGGGCTTCGAATGGGACGTCGCCGCCGCCGCGCTGATCGCGGCCGAGGCGGGCGCGGCCGTCACCGACGCATTCGGCGACCCGCTCGGCTTCAACACGCCGGGCGCGCAGGCGTTCGGCGTCATCGCCTGCGCGCCGGGGATACACGCGGCGGTGGTGGGACGGCTGCACGACCGGGCGGTGGAGTTGACGGCGCGGGGGTGATATCCGTCCGTCAACTTGCCCCCCCCCCCGTCATGCTGAACTTGTTTCAGCATCCATGGGCCGCCCTTTCTGCAAACGCAGGACTTTTTGTCTCACACAAAGACACAAAGATGTCGTGCTGGCCGCGAAGCGGCTTCCCCTTCCGACTGCACAGTCAGTCGTATCGCACAAAGAATGAGGGGGTTCTCGGCTCAGCCGTCTTCTTCGTGCCTTTGTGTCTTTGTGCGAGACAATAGCTTTCGCGGCGCTGTCGGCGAATACCAGTCATGGATGCTGAAACAAGTTCAGCATGACGAAAGAGGAGAAGTCCGCCGCTTCCCTTGACTTTCCGCCCGACTCACCCTAGTTGCCTGTCATTCCAACAGCCTGACCGGACGGCGAAGCGCGCGCATGCGTATTCGTGGTCCGCTTTTTGCGTTGGAAATCAGACGCTTTGAGATGGGACCGTTTGCCAGCGCGTCCCGTGGAGCAGGAGAAAGTACCCAATGGCACGTATCGCGGGCGTCAATCTGCCCACCAACAAGCGCGTGATCATCGCGCTCACCTATATCCACGGCATCGGCCGCAAGACCGCCGTCGACATCGCCGACAAGCTGGGCATCGACCACAGCCGCCGCATCCAGGACCTGTCGGACGCCGAGATCCTCCAGATCCGCGAAACGCTCGACGCCGACCACACGGTCGAGGGCGACCTGCGCCGCAACACGGCGATGAACATCAAGCGGCTGATGGACCTCGCCTGCTATCGCGGGCTGCGCCATCGCAAGGGCCTGCCGGTCCGCGGCCAGCGCACGCACACCAATGCGCGCACCCGCAAGGGCAAGGCCAAGCCGATCGCCGGCAAGAAGAAATAAGGCATGAGCGCGTCCATCCGGGCGCGCTTCCTTGTTTCCCCGCCGGGGCAGCAGCGATCCGCCCGCTCCGGCCGTTCAGGATTTAGGACAGGATTTCATCATGGCTCGTGAACCGCAGCGCCTTCGTCGGCGCGAACGCAAGAATATCTCGTCGGGCGTCGCCCACGTCAACGCGACCTTCAACAACACGATGATCACCATCACCGACGCGCAGGGTAACGCCATCGCCTGGTCGAGCGCCGGGATGATGGGCTTCAAGGGCAGCCGCAAATCGACGCCCTACGCCGCGCAGGTCTGTGCCGAGGATGCGGGCAAGAAGGCCGCCGAACATGGCGTCCGCACGCTGGAAGTCGAAGTCAAGGGTCCCGGCGCGGGCCGCGAATCGGCGCTGCGCGCGCTGCAGGCGGTCGGTTTCCACATCACGTCGATCCGCGACGTGACGCCGATCCCGCACAACGGCGTGCGCCCGGCCAAGCGCCGCCGCGTCTGACGCCTTTTCGGGCGCGCCCCGCCGGGGCGCCGCCCGCGCCAAAATTCTCGCTGGATCGGCAGCCAACCCCTGCCCGTCCCGCCATCAGCAAAGGGAAATCCATGACTGTCAATATCCGGAACTGGCAGGAATTGAAGAAGCCCAGCAACCTGGAAATCAAGGCTGGCAGCGACAGCAAGCGCAAGGCCACCTTCGTCGCCGAGCCGCTGGAACGCGGTTTCGGCCTGACGCTGGGCAACGCGCTGCGCCGCGTGCTGCTGTCGTCGCTCCAGGGTGCGGCCATCACCTCGATCAAGATCGAGAATGTCCTCCACGAATTCAGCAGCCTGGCGGGCGTGCGCGAGGACGTGACGGACATCGTCCTCAACGTCAAGCAGATCGCGCTCAAGATGGAAGGCGAAGGCCCGAAGCGGCTCCAGCTTTCGGCCACGGGTCCCGCGACCGTCAAGGCGGGCGACATCATGGTGTCGGGCGACATCAAGGTGATGAACCCGAACCATGTCATCTGCCACCTCGACGACGGGGCGACGCTGAACATGGAACTGGTCGCCGACACCGGCAAGGGTTACGTCCCCGCGACCGCCAACCGCCCGGCCGACGCGCCGATCGGCCTGATCCCGGTCGACTCGCTCTATTCGCCGGTGCGCCAGGTCGCCTACAAGGTCGACAATGCCCGCATCGGCCAGGAACTGGACTATGACAAGCTGAACCTGACCGTCGAGACCGACGGCACGGTGACGCCGGAGGACGCCGTCGCCTATGCCGCGCGCATCCTTCAGGACCAGTTGCAGGTCTTCGTCCACTTCGAAGAGGCGATGAACGACAGTGGCCTGATCGGCATGGCCGCGCCGTCGGCCGCCGCCGACGAATCCGACGTCAACCAGCTCAACCGCTTCCTGCTGAAGAAAGTGGACGAGCTGGAGCTGTCGGTGCGTTCGGCCAACTGCCTGAAGAACGACAATATCATCTATATCGGCGATCTGGTCCAGAAGACCGAGGCCGAAATGCTCCGCACGCCGAACTTCGGTCGCAAGTCCCTGAACGAAATCAAGGAAGTGCTGTCGTCGATGGGCCTGCGCCTGGGCATGGACATCCCCGGCTGGCCGCCCGAGAATATCGAGGAAATGGCCAAGAAGCTGGAACAGGAACTGTTGGGGTAAAAATCCCTCTCCCCTTCAGGGGAGAGGGCAAAAGGGAAAATGGGTCGGCCCGCAAATCGACCTGGTCTGGGCTACCTCACACGGGCCTTTAACGAACAAAGGAAAGAGATATGCGTCACAAATCCGGCGGCCGGAAGCTTCAGCGCACCAGCGCGCACCGCACCGCGATGTTCCGCAACATGTCGGCCTCGCTGATCAAGCATGAGCAGATCACGACCACCGTCGCCAAGGCGAAGGAACTGCGTCCCTATGTCGAAAAGCTGGTGACGCTCGCCAAGCGCGGCGGGCTGGCCAATCGCCGTCTAGCGCAGAGCCGCCTGATGGACGACACGCAGCTCAAGAAGCTGTTCGACGTCCTCGCCGAGCGCTACAAGGACCGCAACGGCGGCTATACCCGCATCATCAAGGCAGGCATCCGCGCGTCGGACGCCGCGCCGATCGCTGTCATCGAGTTCGTCGATCGCGACGTCGATGCCAAGGGCCAGGATTCCGGCCCAGTGCAGCAATTTGACGAGGAAATGGCCGAAGCCTGAACCTCGCCTGTTCGCAGACAAGATCAAGGGCGGCGTCCGATGGACGGCCGCCCTTTTTCGTACAAAGCCCTCTCCCCTGAAGGGGAGAGAGCGAATGGCCTTCGATCCTCCTTGCCCGCTCTTTTCCGATGCTTACATTGAAACATAGGATTGTTTCAGCCCATGAGGATTCGCTTGTCATGTTCCCCAAAGCCTTTCGCGCGCCGCTGGTGCTGGCCCTGCTGATGTCCGTTTCCACGGCGGCGCAGGCGACCGGCGCGGCGGCGGCATCGGCGCCTGCCCCCGCCCTCGCCTATCCGGACACACAGCGCGGGCCGGTGATCGAGCCGCAATTCGGCGTCGATGTCGCCGACCCCTATCGTTGGCTGGAGGATGACGTGCGCGTCAGCCCGAAAGTCGCCGAATGGGTGGCCGCACAGAACAAGGTCACGGACGCCTATCTGGACACGCTGTCCGGCCGCGACGCCTTTGCGAAGCGCATGACCGAGCTTTTCGACTATGAACGCTTCGGCCTGCCATACAAGGCGGGAGCGCGCTATTTCTACACGCGCAACGACGGACTTCAGCCGCAATCGGTGCTGTATGTCCGCGAAGGGCTGCAAGGCGAAGGCCGCGTGCTGATCGATCCCAATGCGTGGGCGCGGGACGGCGCGACGGCGCTGGCCGAATGGACGCCGTCGAAGGACGGACGATATCTGCTCTATGCCGTGCAGGACGGCGGCACCGACTGGCGCATCCTGCGCGTCAAGGACGTCGCGACGGGCGAGAATCTGGCCGACGAGATCCGCTGGGTCAAATTCTCCGAACTCGACTGGGCGAAGGACGGCAGCGGCTTTTATTATTCGCGCTTCCCCGAACCGGCCGAAGGCGCGGCCTTCCAGTCGCTCAACGCGGATCACGCCGTCTATTTCCACAGGCTCGGCACGCCGCAATCGGGCGACACGCTGATCCACGCCACCCCCGACCGGCCCAAGCTGAACAACAGCGCCGCCGTCACCGACGACGGCAAATATCTGCTCGTCACCGCATCGGAAGGCACGGACGAACGCTATGGCCTGACGCTCTATCCGACCGGCAAGCGGAACGCGAAGCCGACCGTGCTGGTCGATGATTTCGCGAACAATTGGCAATATGTGACCAACGCGGGGCCGCGCTTCACTTTCCTGACCAACAAGGACGCGCCGCGCCAGCGGCTCGTGTCGATGGACATCCGCAGGCCTGGCAAGCTGACCGAACTGGTCGCCGAAAGCGAGGCGACGCTGGTCGGCGCCAGCCGCGTCGGCGACCGCATCATCCTGTCCTATCTGGGCGATGCGAAATCGGAGGCGGAAATGGTCGCGCTCGACGGCCGCAAGGTCGCCGACATCCGGCTGGCCGACATCGGATCGGCATCGGGGTTCGGCGGCAAGTCGGCCGATCCCGAAACCTTCTATGCCTTTTCCAGCTTCGCGCGCCCGACCACCATCTATCGCCTCGACACCGCGACCGGGCAGTCATCCATTTTCGCCGAGCCGAAGCTGACTTTCAAACCCGACGACTTCATCGTCGAGCAGCGCTTCTACCCATCGAAGGACGGCACCGAAGTGCCGCTGTTCCTTGTCATGAAGAAAGGCATCGACCGCGCCAAGGGATCGCCGACGATCCTCTATGGCTATGGCGGGTTCAACGTGTCGCTGACGCCCGCCTTTTCCCCGACGCGGCTCGCCTGGGTCGACAAGGGCGGCGTGATGGCCATCGCCAACCTGCGCGGCGGCGGCGAATATGGCAAGGCGTGGCACGACGCCGGGCGGCTGGACAAGAAACAGAATGTGTTCGACGACTTCATCGCCGCGGGCGAATATCTGATCGGCGAAGGCATCACCGACAAGGGTCAGCTCGCGATCGAGGGCGGGTCGAACGGCGGCCTGCTGGTCGGCGCCGTGACCAACCAGCGCCCCGACCTGTTCGCCGCCGCGCTGCCCGCCGTGGGCGTGATGGACATGCTGCGCTTCGACCGTTTCACGGCGGGGCGCTATTGGGTCGACGATTACGGATCGCCCGGCAGGGAAGAGGATTTCCGCAACCTGCTGGCCTATTCGCCCTATCATAATATCCGGGGCGGCGCGGACTATCCGGCGGTGCTGGTGACGACCGCCGACACCGACGACCGCGTCGTGCCGGGGCACAGCTTCAAATATGCCGCCGCGCTGCAACATGCGGCGATCGGCAAGCGCCCGCACCTGATCCGCATCGAAACGCGCGCGGGCCACGGATCGGGCAAGCCGACCGACAAGGTCATCGCCGAAGCCGCCGACAAATATGCCTTTGCCGCGAAATGGACAGGGCTGGCGGTGGAATGACCATGATCTCCCCTCCCGCAAGCGGGAGGGGTTGGGGGTGGGCAGCAACGTCGCTGAGATGCCCACCCCGCTGCGACTAACGAGCAAGCTCGTAGGTCTCGCTGCCCCTCCCGCCTGCGGGAGGGGGGATTTTATGCTAAGGCCCCGCCATGTCCCAAGCCTTCTCCTTCACCGCCACCGATGCCGCCGCGCTGTGGGCCGAGGTCGCCGATGCCGCCGAGGCGCTGGTCGCGGGCGAGCGCGACGCTATCGCCAACATGGCCAATGTCGCGGCGCTGATCTGGCAGGCGATCCCCGATCTCAACTGGGCGGGCTTCTATCGCTTCGATGGGCGCGAGCTGGTGCTGGGTCCGTTCCAGGGCCGGGCCGCGTGCATCCGTATCCCGCTGGACAAGGGGGTGTGCGGCGCCGCCGCGCGGCTGCGCACGACGCAGCGCGTCGCGGACGTCGACGCCTTCCCCGGCCATATCGCCTGCGACTCCGCGAGCCGCAGCGAACTGGTCGTGCCGGTCGTCGCGGATAGCCGGCTGGTCGGTGTGCTCGACCTCGACAGCCCCCTGCCCGCGCGCTTTTCCGCAGCGGACCAGCGGGGCGCCGAAACGCTGGTCGCGCGCATCGCCGAAGCGCTCGCCTCCAATCCCTGACCCAAAATGGGACGCGAGTCACAGGGTTAACGGATTCGCCGAAAAGCGCCGAATTTGCTAACAAGCTGTTAACCAATCGCTTGTCGCCGCGCGGATCGCGGCGCGCGCCGGTAACAGGGAGTTCAACATGCGTACCATCTTGCTTCTGGGCGTGGCGGCGGGTTCGCTGCTGCTGGCGGGACGTGCCCACAGCGCCGAACAGCTCGACTATCGCATCCCGGCAGCCCCCGACGCGCGGGTCTATACCGGCTATCCCGACCGCGTGCCGAGCGAGGCCGACTATCGCCAGGTCGAAGGTGTCTATGAGGCCGAGGGCCGCTGGACCGGCACCTGGGACGGCACCTATGAAGCACCCGACGGCCGCCGCTATCGCGGCAGCTATGAAGGCACGGTCGAGGCGCGGCCCGGCACCAGCTATGCCCCGCCGCCCTATGAT
>PHEM01000123.1:0-8687 GCA_002842935.1 Alphaproteobacteria bacterium HGW-Alphaproteobacteria-13
AGGTGTTGAACACCGTGACCCAGTCGCCCGCCTTGATCTGTACGCCGTGCCATTCGAAATCGCGCTTCACCTTGCGGCCCGAATTGACGAGCGGCTGCGTGCGCAGGAATTCTTCGACCGCGGAGTTGATCAGCCCCTTGTCGTCGCGGATCCGGGCCTGCAATTCGGGATGCATGGCGAGGCGGCGGAACATCTGGCTGACGGTCGAGGCGACCGTGTCCAGCCCGCCGAGCCACAGGAACCACGTCATGCCGATGATCTCGTCATCGGTCAGCGGCCGCCCGTCGAGGGTGCCGCCCGCGATATAGCTGCCGAGCGTATCGTCGGGGTTCGCCTGTTTTTCGGCGATGAAGCCGCGCAGATAGGCGAGCACGCCGCGCACCGCCTCCGCCTTCTTCGCGACTTCCTCTTCGTGCAGGATATTCCATTCCCAGTCGAGGAACTGCTCGAACATGGCGAAGGGGAAACCCATCAGGTCCAGAAAGACGCGCACGGGAAAGACGCGCCCGAAATCATAGGCGATATCGACTTCGCCTTTGTCGGCGAACTGGTCGATCATCCCGCCGATGATCTCGCGGATGCGCGGCTCGCGCGCGTTCATGGCGACCGGCGTGAACCAGGGGTTCAGGAACTTGCGGTATTTGCCATGCTCGGGCGGGTCGATGCCGAGCGGGATCGAGGGGAATGTCTCGCCCGCCAGCGCCTGGAACTGCGCGACGCCTTCGGACGAGAAAAGGTCGTTATCCTCATAGACGCGGCGGATGTCCTCATAGCGCGTGACGACCCAGGCGCCGTGGCGGTTGCCGCTGATGGGCCAGGGATAATAATGGATGCGCGGGAAATCCGCCTCGCGCACCACGTCCATCGGCCGGTAAGGCTCGACCAGATCATTGGGGATGATGCCTGCCGCGAAACGCGTGTCGAGCACGAGTTCGGACGGCACATGCGCCGGGACGGGCGGGGCGTCGGCTCCGGCCCGCGCGACGGGGCAGCGGTCTGCGAGGCTCGCCATGGTTCAGGCCGAAGCGAACATGCGTTCGATGTCGCCCGACGTCACGGGCCGCCGCGCGTTGCCGATCGCGTCCATGCTGTCGCTCTTCAGCCCGCCGAGGTTGTGGCGCGGGCTGACGTCGACATCCTTGCCCAGCTCGCGCAAGTGCCCGACCGTGCAATTCTCCCGCCCGCCGTTCAGCGCGAAGGCGTCGAAGCTGTATTCGCGCATTACGTTGAGGTGCGTGATCTTGTCGATGGTCTCTTTCTTCAGCCCATTGACCGAGGCCCACAGATATTCGGGGACGTTCGGCCATACCGTGTCCGAATGCGGATAGTCGCATTCATAGGCGACCATGTCCTCGTTCATATATTCGAGGTTCTTGACGCCGAACTGGTCGTCGATGAAACAGCAGATGATGTGCCGCTTGAACAGGTCGGACGGCCGCTCGCCATGGAAGTCGGTGTAAGTCCATTCATGGTGATGCTCGTGCGTGAAGTCGGCGCGTTCCAGGAAATAGGGAATCCAGCCGATGCCGCCTTCCGACAGCGCCATGCGCAGGTCGGGGTAGCGTTTCCAGAAACTGGCGAAGGTCCAGTCGGCCGCCGAATTGGCGATCGAGATCGGCATCGCCGTGATCCATGCGTCGATCGGGCTTTCGGGCGAGGGATGCATCGCACGCGCGCCCGTGCCGATGTGGCAGTTGATGACCATCCGGTAATCCGAGCAGGCCTTCCAGAACGGCTCCCAATATTCATTGTGGATGCTCGGCAGGCCGATGTTCGCGGGGTTGTCGGAAAAGCTGACGGCATGGACGCTAAGGTCGCTCATCCGCTTCATTTCCTTCAGCGTCTCGTCCATGTCCCACATCGGAATCAGGCACATGGGGATGAAGCGTCCCGGCGCGGCGGCGCACCATTCCTGCACATGCCAGTCGTTCCACGCGCGGCAGGCGAGCAGCGCTTCCTCCGGCGCCTTTTGCGCCATGCCGACGAAAGTGCCGCCGGCGAAGCTGGGCATGGTCGGGAAATTCAGCGAGGCGAGCAGGCCGTTCGCGTTCATGTCGTCGACGCGCAGCTTGGGATCATAGGTGCCGGGACGCAGTTGGTCGAACGCGCTCGGCTCCATGCCATATTCGCTGCGCGGGCGACCGACGACGGCGTTCAGCCCGATGGTCGGGAAACGCTGGCCGTTCCACAGCCAGATGTCCTTGCCATTGTCCTGCACGATGCGCGGCGCGCGATCCTTCTTTCCCTCGGGATAGTGGCGGATGAAGGCTTCGGGCGGCTCGATCGCATGGTCGTCGACGCTGACGATGATCATGTCGTTCATCTGCATGGCGACTCTCCTCTCCTGATTGTCGGTCCTCGTTGCGCCTATCTTCGCAAAAATTGACGATGTGTCAACTATTGGATTATGACTAAGTTATATAAGTTGACGGAAAGAGCGGGAGCGGATGATGACGGTGCGGATATTGCCTGCGATCGACAAGGACAATGAGGCTTTCTGGACGTGGGGGCGCGAGGGAAGGCTGGCGATCCATCGCTGTGCCGACTGCCTCTATTATGTGCATCCGCCCGTGCCTTTCTGCCCGGAATGCGAGGGGCGCACCATCGCGCCGCAGGCGGTGTCGGGGCGGGGGCGAATCGTCACTTTCACCGTCAACCACAAGGCGTGGGTGCCGGACCTTGCCGTGCCCTATGTCCTGGCGCTGGTGGCGATCGACGAGCAGGAGGATGTGCGCATCGCCTGCAACATCGTCGATTGCGCGCCGGAGGAGGTGCGGTTCGACATGCCGGTGGAGGCGTGCTTCGAGGCTTGCGAAGATTTGTGGGTGCCGCTGTTTCGTCCGGTGCGGGCATGACTCGCTTCGCGGAAAAAGACACCGCGATCACCGGCGTCGGCATGTCGGACGTGTCGCGCGGCGCACGGAAATCGGCGCTGGCGCTGACGATCGACGCCTGTCTGGAGGCGATGGCCGACGCGGGGCTGACGCGCGGCGATGTGGACGGCATCGCGACCTGGCCCGGCGAGCGCGCCGACGGGTCGGGCTTTTCGCCGGTCGGCTGCGCGGCGGTGCAGGACGCGCTGCGGCTGGAGGTCGGCTGGTATGCAGGCGGCGGCGAGGCGCCGGGGCAATATGGCGCGCTGTTCAACGCGATCGGCGCGATCGCGGCGGGGCTTTGCCGCAACGTCCTGATCTTTCGCACCATGTACGAGGCGACGGCGCGCAAGGCCGCCTATGCCAATTCGCTGCTGCGCGAAGGCCAGCGGCAGGCGGGACCCTTTGCCTGGTACGCGCCCTATTATACCTATGCCGCGGCGCTTCAGCAGGCGCTGTTCTTCAACCTCTATGTCCACAAAAGCGGCATCACGCCGGAACAGGTCGGGCAGGTCGCGGTCAACCAGCGCCGCAATGCGGCCCTGAATCCCAAGGCGATCTATCGGACGCCGATCAGCATCGACGACTATCTCGCCTCGCCGATCATCGCCACGCCGCTGCGCCTTTATGACTGCGACGTCCCCATCGACGGCGCGGCGGCGATCGTCGTTTCGCGGATGGACGTCGCGCGCGGCCTGAGGAACCCGCCGATCCGTATCGAGGCGATCGGATCGTCGATGCGATACCGCAACAGCTGGACACAGCTCGACGCGCTCGACACGCAGGCGCAGCCGAAAGTCGCGGAGATGATGTGGAGCCGCACCGACCTGAAGCCCGCCGATGTCGATATCGCGCAGCTTTACGACGGCTTCAGCTTCCACACCATCAACTGGCTGGAAAATTTCGGCTTTTGCGAGCGCTATGAGGCGAAGCATTTCATCGAGGGCGGGACGCGCATTGCGCTGGGCGGCGCGCTTCCCGTCAACACCGGGGGCGGCGCGCTGTCGGCCGGGCGGCTGCACGCCTATGGCGCCGTGCACGAGGCCTGCACGCAGCTTTGGGGGCGGGCGGGCGCGCGGCAAGTGAAGGGCGGCCCGCAAGTCTGCGCGACATCGACGTCGGGCGGTCCGCTGGCGGGAGCGATGCTGCTGGTGCGTGATTAGAGCGCCATGCGTTCCATCTGCACCATCTTCTCCCCCGTTGGTGCTGAGCTTGTCGAAGCACTGTCCTTCTTCTTGCGGCGCCAAAAGAAAGAACGGCCCTTCGACAAGCTCAGGGCGAACGGTTTAGATTTATGGCTCGGCACTCCAGGCCTGCCAGACGATCGCGCCGCCGATCACCGTGAGATCGACGGCGGCGAGCGCGCCGGGATCGTCCGGCCAGTCATAGAGGATCAGGTCGGCCGCGCCGCCGACCGCCAGCGGCCCGGCCTGATAGAGCGCCAGCGCCTCGGCGCGGCCGACCGCTTCCGTGCCGCCGATCATAGCGCCTTCGCGTGTCCGCCGGTCCGTCGCGGCGCGAATCGCGATCCATGGATCGGGTTCGCCATAGGGCGCGTCCGATCCTCCGCGCACGCGGACGCCGCCGCGCAGCAGCGAGCCGAGCCGGTACAGGTCGCCCAGCTCGTTCCTATCCATTCGCGCGCGATAGCGGTCGCCGCGATCATGGATGAAATTGGCCTGCGTCACCACCGTCAGCCCGGCCGCCGCGATGTCGCCGATCAGGCTTTCGGCGATGACTCCGCCATGCTCGATCCGGTCGCCTGCCCGCGCGCCTCCGGCTTGCGAGAGCGCCTCGAGATAGAAGAGAAGTTCGCCCAGCGTCACGCAATGCGCCGCGACATTGCGGCCCAGCGCCCGCGCCGCGGCGATGCGCGCCGCGACGGTCTCGACCGGCGGCAGGTCGTTCTCGTCGAGCAGCAGCTTCACGGGACCGAGCGCATAGCCGTCCCCGGCGGGCAATTCTTCGGTCCCCATCAGCACCAGTTGCTGCGGCATCGCGCTCGCCAGAAGTACGGCTTCCGCCGGGCCGTTCGACGCCCCGGCATCGGTCACGCCCGTCACCCCCCGCCGCGCCAGCGACGCGCCGAGCGCGGCGAGCGAAGGCGGCGCGCCGCCGATCCGCTCGCGCAGCCACACATCGCCGCGCCGGATGCGGCCGTTGGGCTGACCCTCGGCATCGCGTTCGACGCAGGGTGGGAAGGGCGGTCCGCCCAAGCGGGTGATCCCCTCGCTGTTGAGCAGCCAATAGCCGCCCGTGCGATCCTGCACGCGCAGTGGATGGCCGGGCAGCCAGGCGTCGAGGCGGAGCCGGTCGGGCAGGCCCGCGATGCGCTCGTCATAGCCGATGGCCCGCACCCAGCGCCCCGGCTTCCCCGCCTTGGCGCGCAGACGGGTGATGGCGTCGTCCTCGCTCCGGCACGCGGCCAGATTGACCGAGTCCAGACGCGCCGCCGTCGCCAACAGATGGAGGTGATGGTCGTGCAGCCCGGCGCCCGCCGTCCGTCCGTTCGCATCGAATTCAGGACCGCTGCCCTCCACGGCTGTCCCCATCGCGGCAATGCGGCCGTCCCGGATGCCGATGCTCAGCGCCTTGCCCCGCGTGTCGCGGGCGTTGCGGATCAGCAGGTCGAACCTCATCGCAGCGCCTCGGCGAAAGCGGCGGCGGTGCGCGCGAGCGATATGTCGAGCAGACCGCATTGCCCCGCCTCGACCGCTTCCAGCGCCAGTGTCGCGGCGGTCAGCCCGGTCAGCGGGTCGGCGAGCGCGTCGCCCATGAAGCGCGGCGCGCCCTCCTCGCGGCGCAGCAGCCCGCCCGCCGCCGCGCAATCGTCGCCGAAGCCGACGCGCATCGCCGCCTCTTTGCGCCAGCCATGCGCCGTGACGGCGATCCACAGCAGGCCGGGGTTGACCGCGAACAGCCGCTCCTCGCTCAGCCCGAGCCGTGCGAGCGCATGGGCGCGCGCGGCCGTGATCAGGATGCGCGCGCCCGCGATGCGCTCGATCAGGTCCGGCGATGCGAGAGCCATCGTCAGCCGCCGTTTGCGCCCGTTGAGCCGTGCGTCGAGGCGCGGCGTGTGAAGCGGCGTGGGATCGGGCCGCGCGGGGCTTTCGATCTTGACCACGTCGAACCCCGCTTCGGCGAGCAGCCCGCCGCAATAAGGCCCGGCCCACAGCGCCGACAGGTCGACGACCCCGCCGCCATCCCCGTCTCCGGCGCGCAGCGGTTCCGGCTTTGGCGGCCGCGCTTCGCCGACACGGGCGACGGGCAGGTGCAGCGCTACGCCGCTCGCGGTCATCTCGGCCGCTTCTCGCCCGGCGGCGCTCTCCATCACCGCTTGCCATATATCCGCGTCGAACCCCGCGCCGGTCCATGCGGGCACCATGTCGCGATCCTCCGCGCGCGCGAGCGAGACGGCGATCCATGCGTCGCGGCAGGGGATCAGGCGGCAATGCCGGTTCGGCGACCACAGGCCCGGCGCGCCGAGCGCCAGATCGTCATGGCGCGACAGCGCCTGCCGCGCATCAAAGGCGATGCGCCCGTGCGATGCCTTCCCCAGCCGCGCGCCCGCCGCGCTGACGGCGTTGAGCAGTGCGGTCATGGACTGTCCTCGATGGCGTGGACCAGCCCCCAGTCGAGCGCCTGCCGCGCACTCACCCGCTTCGCCGACAGCAGCATCCACAGCGTGCGGTGCCGCCCGATGGCGCGCGCGACCGTCGCGGTTCCGCCCGCGCCGGGGATCAGCCCCATCACCACTTCGGGAAGCTGGAACCAGGCGCCGGGCGCGGCGATCCGCCAGTGCGCCGCCGCCGCGACCTCGATCCCCGATCCGACGCAGGCGCCGTGCAGCCGCACCGCCCCGCGCGTGCCCAGCGCGCCGAGCGCGCGCGCGCAGCTGTGCAGGGACCGCACGGCATGGGCCTGGGCCAGGTCGCGTGCGCTGCCGAACTCGCCGAGCAGGCCACCGGTCGAGAAGCATTTCCCCGCGCCGCGCAGCAGCACGTCGGGCTTGCTCGGGTCGTCGAGTGCATTGGCCAGCGCCTCGTACAGCGCATCGCGCATCGGCGCGGACATGGCGTTGCGGTTCGCGGGATCGTTCAGCGTCAGGGTCAGCCGGTCGCCGTCGCGCGCGATCGCCAGCGGCTCGGACGGCACGGGCGTCGCCGCTGTCCGTGCGCGTCCGCGCCAGCGCGCGAACTCGCCGCCGCCGAGCAGCGTCGAATAAGCGAGGGATTCGACCGTCAGCGCGTCGGCCAGCGGCAGCTTTTCGGTCAGGCGCAGCACGGCGGCGGCGATGGTGGCCGCGAACGGGTTGGTGCGCACGCGCTCCACCAGCCGCCCGCCGTCCGCGTCGCACACCCACGGGCGCGGCGCGTCGGCGGCGGCGGTCAGCAACAGGTCGAAATCATCCGCCTCGACGGCCGGCAAGACGCCTTCGCGGTCGACACCGATCACGACCGCCTGAATCGGCGCGTCCGGCCTTCGCCAGCCCGCGGCGTCGACCAGCAGCACCGGCTGCCCGCCCGGCGCGGACAGGCGGTCGGCGTCGAGATGGTCGGGACCCGTCATTCGGCCTTGTTAATCGGCGCAGACCGCTTTCGCCAGTTCGGCCTTCAGCACGCGGCGCAGCAGCTTGCCCGTCTCATTATAGGGCAGGGCGTCGCGCACGAACCATTGCTCGGGCGTCCTGGTCGATCGCAGCTTGGCGCGGATCGCCCCGGCCATCGCTTCGGTATCGGGACGGCCCGATCGCGACACGACGACCGCGACGACCTTTTCGCCCCATTTCTCGCAAGGGATGCCCAGTACCGCGCAGTCGGCGATGTCGTCGAAGCCGCGCAGCATGTCCTCGATTTCGCCGGGCGAGATATTCTCGCCGCCGCGCACGATCACATCGTCGAGACGTCCCTCGACGAACAGATAGCCGCCCTCGTCCAGCCAGCCCGCATCGTTGGTCGCGAACCAGCCGTCGTCGGCGATCGCCTTTTTGTGCAGATATTCACCCGACACCTGCTCGCCGCGCACATGGATTTCGCCATGCTCGCCGGGGATGCAGCGCGACCCGTCCTCGCGGCGGATTTCCAGCTCGACGCTGGGTAGCGGCTGGCCGACCGAGGCGATGCGGCGGCGGATCAGCGGATCGCCCGACGCGAAAGCGGCGCGATGGTCCTCCGCGCCCAGCAATGCGATCGTCGAGCTTGTCTCGGTCAGGCCATAGGCGTTGACGAAATCGACATGCGGCAACATCGCCAGCGCGCGCGCGATCACGGGTTCGGGCATCTTGCCGCCGCCATAGGAGAGGGCGCGCAGCGCGGGCAGCGTCTCGCCGGTTTCGGCCATGACGTCGAGGATGCGGTCCAGCATCGTCGGCACCACCATCGCGTGCGTGATCGCCTCGCGCGCGGCGGTCGCCACCCAGTCCTCCGCCGTGAAGGCGGGAAGATAGACGATGCGCCGCCCGCCATAGGCTGCCGTCAGGATCGCGGAGATTCCGGCGATATGATAGGGCGGCACGCTGACCAGCGCGGCCTCGCCCGCGTCGGCGCCGAGAAATTCGACCGTCTGCATCACATAGGATGTCAGGTTCGCGTGACGCAGCACCGCCGCCTTGGGATCGCCGGTCGTGCCGCTGGTGAACAGCAGCACGGCGATATCGTTCTCACTCTCCGGCAAATCGGCGCGCTCGGGCGTCGCGCCCGCCAGGAATTCGGCCTCGAAATCGTTGCGCCCGATCAGCTCGACGCCCTCGACCGGGGCGATGCGCGGCAGCATGTCGTCGTCGGCGATCAGCACGGCGGGCGCGCTGCGCGCCAC
>PHEM01000123.1:8911-10499 GCA_002842935.1 Alphaproteobacteria bacterium HGW-Alphaproteobacteria-13
CGCCGCCGCATTGCAGTTCGCCTGCGCGGTTCGGCGGTCGGACGACCACCATCTGCGCCTCGCACACCGCACTCTTCCACCGCGAACCCGGCTTCAATTCCATTTGATCGATCCTTTCCCTTCAGCGGTTCCGCCCGCTGGCGACCGGCTTTGCGCCCGCAATAAGACAATCGATAAAGAAAGTAAACGTAGTTATACAAGTGCTCGAAAGAGCGGTGGATACGGGCGGTCCCCATGCCGCCCGGTCCCTCACTGACACTTGTTCCGGACCGTTTGCAAGGAGCCGCCATACACCCGCGATGCGGTCCCGCACCGGCGAGGCGGGCGGGCTACGCAAAGCGCGTCGCCTGACGGGCGGCGCCCGGCGCAGGCGATTTTACATCCACGCAACATCGGGCATCCCGTCGATAGGCCGCCGCCGCCGCGGGACCGGCGCCGCGAACGGGCGATGTCCCGGGGATTGCTGACCGAAAATGGGACAGGCCGAGTGAAGAATGATTCGCATCGGCAGGAAATTCCGGTTAATGATTACTTACAAATAGCAACAGGGCGAGTCGCACGGCCTGTCACTCGGTTTATTTGGAGATGATGACGATGCGCACTTTCATATCAAAACTAATCCTTGCCTCGGCCGCGACACTGGCCATTCCGGCGGTTGCCGGGGCGGCTGTCACGCTGAGTTCGGTCACGCCCGGGAATGCCGTTTATTCGGGACCGGCGCCGACCTATGATTTCGACGGTCTGGGCGGTCCGGTGACGGACGGCCTCGTTACGACTGGTTCGGAGTCTGGCATTCGTGCGCAGCCTCTGGGCAGCACCGGCAATTATTGGACCGTCGGGCCGAGCGATGGTTCGCCCGCTATCCTCGATCTGTCGTCGATCGGCGATATCCACAATGTCAGCTTCCTGTGGGGATCGGTCGACACGCATAACTTGATCGAATTCCTCGACGAGAATGGGGATGTCATCGACAGCTTCACGGGTCTGGATATCGTCGCCCCGGCGAATGGCGCCCAGGGTGAGCCGAGCCATAATCCGATCGTCCGCTTCGATGTCACCGGCGACTCCGTCACCAGGCTGACCTCGCTTCGCCTGTCGTCGACCAGCAATGCGTTCGAAACCGACAATTTCACCATCAACGCCGTCCCGGAACCGGGAACCTGGATGTTGATGATGGCCGGTTTCGGCCTGGTCGGCTTCGGTATGCGCCGTCGTCGCGATGGAAAGCGCCTTCAGTTCACCTGATGCGGTTTTCCTTCACTGGATAAGGGAGAGGCGGCCCCTTCGGCCGCCTCTTTTTTTGCGCAGAGGGGGAAAGGGAACGACCGCCGATGGCGCTGCTGTGAAGAGCCACGCGCATCGCGGCAAATTGCGTGACATCCGAATGGCCGCTTGTTCGAACGAAGGGACGCCCGCCTTCGCGGGAGCAGACAGGCTTTGCAGTCAAGGACGATCAGGATCTGGAGCATCGTGCCTAAGAGCATGATCGTCTTAGAGCGGCGTGCCTTAAATCTGAACCGTATCCCCGAGCGAAGTCGAGGCAGCGGCGGTGCGGGTTCTCGCTCCGCTCGAACAAGCCCCTCGACTT
>PHEM01000124.1 GCA_002842935.1 Alphaproteobacteria bacterium HGW-Alphaproteobacteria-13
TCGCCGACCGCCAGACCGCCGGGCGCGGTCGGCTGGGGCGCCGCTGGGACGACGGACTGGGCAATTTCATGGGTTCGACCGTCGTTCATCTGACGGCGCGCGACCCTTCGCCCGCGACGCTGGCGCTGGTGGCAGGCGTCGCGCTGGCCCATGCGATCGAAACGCTCGCGCCGCAGGTCGGGATCGTCCTCAAATGGCCGAACGACGTGATGATCGACGGCATCAAATGCTCCGGCATCCTGATGGAGCGCCGCGGCGACAGCGTCGTCGTCGGCATCGGCGTCAATCTGGTGAGCGCGCCCGCCTTGCCGGACCGCCCCACGCTGTCGCTGGCCGACAAGGGCGTGCATGTCGATCGCGCCCGCTTTGCCGAGGCGCTGGCCGCCGCCATGGCGGGCGTGCTCGCCAGCTGGCGGTTGGGAGGCGTGGAAAGCATCGTTCAGGCCTGGCTGCCGAAAGGGCATCCGGTCGGCACGCCGCTCCATGTGTCGGAGCAGGGCATCGACGGGACGTTCGACGGTCTGGCGCCCGACGGCGCGCTGCGCTTGCGCCGCGACCATGGCGAAGTCATGCTGATCCACGCGGGCGACATCGAGCTTCGCCGCCCGGTCAAGGAAGGATAATATCGTGCTGCTCGCCATCGATGTCGGCAACACCAACGCCAAATTCGCGCTGTTTCAGGGCACGGAGCTGCTCGCGCGCTGGCGGATCGCGACCGACGACCGCCGCACGGCCGACGAATATATGGTGTGGCTCGACCAGCTGCTCAGGATCGAGGGGCATGATCGCGCCGATGTGGACGCCGTCATCATCTCGACCGTGGTGCCGCGCGCGCTGCACAATCTGCAACTGCTCGCGCATAAATATTTCGGTGTCGAGGCGCTGGTGGCCGGCCGCGAACCCGTAAGCTGGGGCATCGCGCTGAAGGTCGACGAGCCGCGCTCGGTCGGGGCCGACCGCGCCGTCAACGCCATCGCCGCGCAGGCCGTGGAGCCGGAGCGCGACAAGCTGGTGATCAGTTTCGGCACCGCGACGACGCTCGACCATATCGGGCCTGACGGCGCCTATCTGGGCGGCATCATCGCGCCGGGCGTCAACCTGTCGCTGGAGGCGCTGGTCACGGCGGCGGCAAAGCTGCCGCGCATCGCCATCGAGGCGCCGCCCAGCGCCAGCGTGATCGGGCGCACGACCGAAAGCCAGATGCTGATCGGCGTCTATTGGGGTTATGTGGCGATGATGGAAGGCCTGATCGCGCGCATGAAGGCGGAAATCGGCAAGCCGTTGACGGTCATCGCGACGGGCGGCCTCGCGGCACTGTTCCAGGAACAGGCGCATCTGTTCGACCGTGTCGAGCCGGACCTGACATTGAACGGCCTGATGCACCTCCATGCGCAGCGAGGCGCGACGATATGACGACGCCCGGCAAGGAACTGCTGTTCGCCGCGCTCGGTGGGTCGGGCGAGATCGGCATGAACGCCAATCTCTACGGCTGCGAGGGCAAGTGGATCATGCTCGACCTGGGCGTGACGTTCGGCAACCATGATTATCCGGGCATCGATATCGTCATGCCCGACCTGGAATTCATCGAGGACCGCCGCCAGGACCTTCTCGGCATCGTGCTGACGCACGGGCATGAGGATCATATCGGCGCCATCCCCTATCTGGCTGCCGACCTGGGCGTGCCGCTGTACGCCAACCGCTTCACGGCGGGGCTGATCGCGCACAAGCTGGCGGAAGAGGGGCTGGAAAAGGACGTCGATGTCCGCGTCGTCGAGATCGACGGCGAATTTCAGCTCGGGCCGTTTTCGATCCGCCTGATGCCGCTCGCCCATTCGATCCTGGAAATGAGCGCGGCGGTGATCGACACGCCCTATGGCCGCGTTTTTCATACCGGCGACTGGAAGCTCGACGATCATCCCGTGCTCGGCACGCCGTCGAGCGCGGCAGCGCTGACGGCGGTCGGCGACGAAGGCGTCGATGTCCTCGTCTGCGATTCGACCAATGCGTTCAATCCCGAAGCCTCCGGCAGCGAAGGCGCGCTGCGCGAGGGGCTGCTGGCGTCGGTCGGGGCGGCGAAGGGGCGCGTGGTCGTCACGACCTTCGCGTCCAACGCCGCGCGGCTTCAGACGCTGGGCGAGGTCGCGACGGCGACGGGGCGCAGCCTGTGCGTCGCGGGCCGCTCGCTCGACCGCATCATCGGCGTCGCGCGCGCGGTCGGCTATCTCAAGGATTTCCCGCCGACGGTCGATTTCGACGAGGCGATGCGGCTACCGCGCGACAAAATCATGGTGATCGCGACGGGCGGGCAGGGCGAACCGCGCGCGGCGCTCGCGCGCATGGCGGCGGACATCCACCAGATCAAGCTGGAGGCGGGCGACACCGTCGTCTTCTCGTCCAAGCAGATTCCGGGCAATGAAGTCGCGATCGGGCGGATCATGAACCAGCTCGCCGCGAAGGACGTGCTGACCGTCACGGAAAAGCAGGCGCATATCCACGTCAGCGGTCATCCGGGACAGCCTGAACTCGCCGCGCTCTATGGCTGGCTGCGACCGAAGCTGCTCGTGCCCGTCCATGGCGAGATACGGCATATGCACGAACAGGCGCGCTTCGCGCTCGAAAAGGGCGTGCCCGACGTGCTGGTGCAGGAGAATGGCGACCTCGTCCGCCTTGCGCCGGGTCTCGCGAAGATCGTCGAACGTGTGCGGGCAGGGCGGCTGATCCTCGACGGTGACGTCATCCTTCCCGCCGACGGCGAGACGATGGGAGAGCGGCGCAAGCTGGCGATCCATGGTCATATCTCGGTCGCGGTGGTGCTGTCGGACGGGCGCTTCGCCGACTCGGCGATCCATTCTCGCGGCGTGCCTGTCGAGGATGAGCGCGACGCCTTCGTCGGCGAAATGAACGAAGCGGCGGAGCAGGCCGCGACCGCTCCCGCGCGCAGCCGTGACGCGCTGAAGGAGGCGATACGCCTTGGCGTCCGCCGCGTCGCGACCGACTGGACCGGAAAGAAGCCGATCGTCGATGTGCTGATCGTCGATGTTTAGCGAGGGGTGTGCAAAGTCTGGATCACCCTCTCAATTCCGTTCGTGTCGAGCGAAGTCGAGACACCCATCGGCCTTGCGCTGCCACGATGGGTGTCTCGACTTCGCTCGACACGAACGGGAAGATGGGTAGGTTAACGCACCCCTCACTAGAGATGAGCCTCCAGCCCTATTCTGACAGGCTTCAAACGGAATCGAACGATGAAATGGACCTCGGCCCTCGCCATCTACACCTTACTCTGGGTGCTCAGCGCCTTTTTCGTGCTGCCGTTCCACGGCCGCCGGTCGGCGGACAATGAGGTGCCGCTGGTCAAGGGGCAGGACCCCGGCGCGCCCGCGGCCTTCCGGCCGGGGCGCATCCTGCTGCAAGTGACGATCCTGGGGACCGTCGCCTTCATTCTCTATTATGTCGCCTATACGCGCGGCTGGGCCGATCCCGACGTCTTCACGGGCCGCAAATAAGGCGCCTCAATTGCGCAGGCGGTCGATCGCCTGCGCCAGCGCGACATACAGCTTGCCGATATCGGACGACAGCAAGGTGACGCTGATCGCCGACCCGTCGCGCGCGCCGATCAACTGGCGCAATATCGCCTCGAAATCATGGATGAACTGGTTGACGGCGGCGTGGAACGCGTCGTCCTCCTGATAGAGGCGCAGGATTTCCTTCGCTTCGCTATTCTCGACCAGCTTGACCGCGCGGCGCGCAAAGACACCGCGATCGCCCTTCAGATAGGCGCCCCAGGCCGAATCGCTGACTTCGGCCGACAATATCTTGGTGACGTCGATCGCCGTCGATTTCAGCCCTTCGGTCAACAGGCCGACCTGCTTCGCGAGCGAATCGCGGTCGGACACCGCAATCGCCTGCTCGGCTTCGAGCACGCGCTGCTCCACATGCGCGCTGCGGTCCATGATGACCGCGACTTGCTGCATCAGCCGCTCCGCCGCATGGTCCGCCGCAGCGACTGCGCGCTGCGATGCGGCTTCGATTTCGGCGAGCTGCGCCGCGATCTGCGTCTGGAAGCTGGCGTCAATGGCTTCCCCGGCGCTCGCCTGCATGATCTCGCGCGCATCCGCCACCAGCCGGTCGAGCGTCTGCCGGGCTTCGTCCGCCGTCGCCTGCGCCGTTGCGCGAACATCGTCGAACGTCGCGATCAGCCGCGCGCCGCCCTGCTCGGCGAATTCGTCGGCGCCGGACCGCAGGCGATCGAGCGCCGCATCCGCCTCGGCCAGTGCGGCGCGCAGCCGGGCGGCCAGCGCCTGCTGGCTGTCGGCCTGGACCGTCATCTGTTCCTGGCTGGCGTGCAGCGTCGATTTGACTGAATTGAGGTGCGACAGCGTCGATTGCGCGACCAGTTCCGACGCCTCCAGCATCGGCTTCAACTGCGCGAGCGCGGTCTGCGTCGTCTGCCCGTGCGACGCCATGCGGTCGAGTGCGCGCGGCAGGGTCTCGTCGAGTTCGCGCGTGACAGCATCGAGCGCCAGCAGCAGCGATTCGGCATGGCCGATCAACTCGTGCGCCGTGACATTGCCGCTCGCCACCTGCTCCATGAAGGCGGCCAGCTTGCCGCGGCCGTCGTCGATCGCGCGGCCGATGACGCCGGTGCTGGCCGAGACCGAGACATCGAGCGCCTGAAGGCGCGCCTCCATATCGGTGACATGCGCGTTGATGCGCTCGGCCAGCGCGTCGCTTGCCTCGCCATGGCCCGCAAGCTCGATGC
This sequence comes from Alphaproteobacteria bacterium HGW-Alphaproteobacteria-13, assembly GCA_002842935.1. GTDB lineage: Bacteria > Pseudomonadota > Alphaproteobacteria > Sphingomonadales > Sphingomonadaceae > Sphingopyxis. Next base: position 4,760 of record PHEM01000124.1, read on the forward strand.
CGATGGCGTCGCCCGCTTCCCGCGCCGCCGCCAGCCGGGCGTCGAGCTGCTCGGCGGAGGCGTCGACGCCTTCGCGGAATGCGCGCCAGCTTGCGTCCATCTCGCCTTTCAGTGCCGCGACCGTCGCGGTCAGTTCGCCGCGCGCCGAAACGGCGGCGCTGCTGACCTGCGCGAGCGCCGCGCCATGGACGTCCGAGACTTTCGCGGACGCCGCGAGCAGGCCGGTTTCCGCCGCTTCGGCCTGCACGCGCAAGGCGCCGATGGCATCGTGCAGGCTCGCCGCAGACGCTTCGCCGGTCTCGGCCGCCTTGGCCGCTTCCTCGGCGAGCGCGGCGAGGCGCGCTTCGAGACTCGCGCCCTGCTGGTGCGCGACAAGCCCCGCCTCGCGGAAATTGACGGCAAGCCGTTGGGCGACATCGTCGATTCGCGGCAACCCCGCGAGCAACCCGTCCATCCGCTGCATCGCCACATCGCCCGACTGCGACAGATGATCATGGGCGTTGGCGATGACCGACGCCTTGCTGGCGAGCCTGTCGCTGCTGTCCGCGAGCCGCTGCGCGGTATCGAGACCGACTTGCCGGATCACGTTCGTCTGTTCGATCAACTGCTTTTGCGCGTCGGCCAGGTGCAGATGCAGGCCCAGTGACTGCATCGAGCGGCTGAGCGTCAGATTCTCCTCGCGCAGCGCGGCGATGATATTGGCGAAACGCGCCTTTTCGGAACGGCTCGACCGCGTGCGCGCCACCCACAACACCGCGAGCAGGGTGAGCGGCATGGCGATGGTGGCGAGCGTCGCGGGTCCTTCGGACATCGCCGGCAGGCGCACGAATCCATCGCTGACGATGAACAGCGCAAAGCCGATCCAGGCGGCGGCGGCGATCAGCAGCAGGGCGGGGACGATCCGCTCGCTCCACGAAGGCGCGGGGTCTTCCTCTTCATAGGTCTCGTCGAGTTCGGTCAGCGCCGACATATCGAGCCAGTCCCGCTCTACGGACGGCCCGGCTTCGTGCGCGGACGCGCTTGCGGAGGCGGCGGAATCGACCGGCGCCTGCTTGTCCCGTTCCTGGCCCGTGGCGGAATCCCGCCACAACCCGACGATTTTCTTCTGCCCCGTCATGGCGCCATATTAGCAGCAAATGACGCGCGCGAAACGGAAACTTAACCATGGCGTGTCAATCCTGCGGTATGTCGTTCGACAGCGGTCCCCTCGATACCTATCTCAGCGCGGCCGTCGGGGATGATGCCGCCATGGCGGCGGAGCTTCGCGCGAGCTTCGTCGGCGGCGTGCGCGAGCTGGCCGACCTGATGCGGCGGGCGCGCTGCGACGCGAACTGGCGGGTCGCGGCCGAACGCCTCAATGGTCTGGCGGCGACATTCGGCATCGTCCCGCTGATCCAGCTCGCCGAAGAGGCGATGGCGGGCGTGCCGGGCGACCCCGCCGTGCTGCGGCAAATCCACCGCATCGTCGAAGAGATCGCCTGAACCCATCGCACCCTTGCCCGCATAGGAACGTCGCGCAGGTTCAATCGCCGTTCAGCCCGTCGCAGGCAGAGAAATATCGACCGCCGCCGTCTTGCCTTGGCAACGCGACGGGTTTAGCCGCATTTAGGAATTGCGGCCGAACCCCCGCGTGCGTCGAGACCCGTCGAGGCGCGGAGGCCGATAATTAGGAGAGACGTCGATGTTCACTCGTTTTCGCTCGATGCCCGCGACGGCCCTGGCCGCCGTGCTGGGATGCGCGCTGATGACCACGGCCGCCCCTGCGGCGGCGCAAGGAAAGCAGAAGAAGGAGCAGGCCGCCAAGGGCAAGTCCCTGTCGCCCAGCAAGGGCTTCGGACCGGCGCTCAAGAAGATGACCGACGCGGCGGGCGCGAAGGATGCGGCGGCGCTCCAGGCGGCGATCGCCGACGGACAGGGCAGCGCGACCACGCCCGATGACCAGTATCTCCTGTCCTTCTACACGCTTCAGCTCGGCATCATCGGCAGCGATCAGGCCGCGCAGGCGCGGGGTCTCGACGGAATGCTCGATTCGGGCCTGACGCCGCCCGAAAGCGTGGCGGCCTATAATTTCTATTCGGGCAATTTCGCCTATGGCGCGAAGGATTATACGAAGGCGATCCAGCGACTGGAGGCCGCGAAAGCCGCCGGTTCGACGGAAACGGCGCTCGCGCCACTGCTGATGGACTCCTATCTCAGCGCCGGTCAGGTCGACCAGGGCTGGGCGATCGCCAAGGCGGGGATCGAGGCGAGCCGCGCGGCGGGGCAGCGCCCCTCCGAAGACCTGTATGTCCGCCCGGCACAGGCCTTCCAGAAAGCGAACCGCACCAACGAGCTGCTCGACGTGCTGACGATGCGCGTGGAGGATTACGGCAACCCCGCGACCTGGCGCAACACGCTGTTCATCATATTGCAGCAGGCGGGCGCCGACAAGGACCTGAACCTCGACACGCTGCGCCTGATGCGCGCGACGGGCGCCATGACCGAGCGTCCCGAATATTCGGAATATGCCGCGCTTGCGATCGAGGCCGGCTATCCCGGCGAAGTCGTCAATGTGATCCGGCAAGGCAAGACCGCCGGTGTCATTCCGGCCAGCGACCAGCATTTCAACGGCATCCTCGAATCGCAGGAGCCGCGCGCGCGCGCCGACTCCACGGCGCTGGCGGCGGACGCCACCAAGCCCGCGACGCTCGCCAACCCGCGCGTGGCGCGCTCCACCGCCGATGCGCTGGTCGGCAACGGCGATTATGCCAAGGCGATTCCGCTTTACGAAGCGGCGCTGAACGGCGGTGCGGACCCGGTTTCGCAATATCGCCTGGCCGTCGCGCAGGCGCTGGCGGGACAGAATGACGCCGCCGCCGCCAATTTCGCGAAAGTGCAGGGCAACCGCCAGCGACTCGCCCAGCTGTGGACGATCCATCTCAAGCAAAAGGCCGCGCCGGGCACCGGCGGCTGACGCTTTCGCCGCGGATGAAAAAGGGCGCCGCTCCGCCATGGACCGGCGCCTTTTTTCATGGATCGGCGGCGCGGCGCGTCAATTCTCGACGGGAATCCCGGCAAGCTGCTTGGCGGTGCGGATCGTCAGCGATGTCTTGACGCTCGTGACATTGGGAGCGGACGTCAGATGCGCGGTGAGGAAGGACTGGAAACTTTGCAGGTCGCGGGCGACGACTTTCAACAGGAAGTCGATTTCTCCGTTCAGCATATAGCATTCGCGGACTTCGGGAAGCTGCCCGACATAATCCTCGAACGCCTTGAGGTCGGCTTCGGCCTGGCTGCGCAGGCTGACCATCGCAAAGACGGTGATGCCATAGCCGAGCTTGGCCGCGTCGAGGTCGGCGTGATAGGAGCGGATGACGCCCGATTCCTCCAGCGCCCGCACGCGGCGAAGGCAGGGCGGCGCCGTCAGCCCCACCATTTGCGCCAGTTCCACATTGGTGATCCGTCCGTTCCGCTGCAATTCCCCGAGTATCCGCAAGTCGATTTCGTCGAACTTCTGGCTTGCCATTGTTGAAACTTCCGCTTTGCCGTAAACATGATGATCATAATATTATTTCAGCCGATTGCAATTGTCCCACAATGTGACGCGCCGGTCTGGCCTCTTTCGCGGCCCGCCAAATCGCGCTAGCCGGTAATCATATGCTAACCAAGGATCTGGGTGTGAGGCACCGGGCGTGACTGCTGACTCGATGATCGCGACCATCTTGCGCCGCACGCCCGGCGACCGGCGCGCGAGCGTCGCGGCATGGCGGCAGCTGACCGATATCCTTGCCCAGCGCGGCAACCGGCTGAACGAAGACGACATCCGGCGCGGCCTTCGCGCGCTGGCGGTTCTGCGCGCCGACGTGCCGGAGCAAGTGCGCCGCGATTGCGCGGAATCGGTC
>PHEM01000125.1 GCA_002842935.1 Alphaproteobacteria bacterium HGW-Alphaproteobacteria-13
GTCCGCGCGGTCCGCTGCTGGCGCAGGACGTATGGCTGAATGAAAAGCTCGCCAATTTCGTGCGCGAAGTGATCCCCGAGCGGCGGATGCACGCCAAGGGTTCGGGCGCGTTCGGCACCTTCACCGTCACGAACGACATCACGCGCTATACCCGCGCAAAGATCTTCAGCGAAGTCGGCAAGAAGACGGAGATGTTCGCGCGTTTCACGACCGTCGCGGGCGAACGCGGCGCGGCCGATGCCGAGCGCGACATTCGCGGCTTCGCGCTGAAATTCTATACCGAGGAAGGCAATTGGGACATGGTGGGCAACAACACGCCCGTCTTCTTCCTGCGCGACCCCCGCAAATTCCCCGATCTTAACAAGGCGGTGAAGCGCGACCCGCGCACCAACATGCGCAGCGCCACCAACAATTGGGATTTCTGGACGCTGCTGCCCGAGGCTTTCCACCAGGTGACGGTGGTGATGTCCGATCGCGGCATCCCGAAAAGCTATCGCCACATGCACGGTTTCGGCAGCCATACCTACAGCTTCTGGAACGAGGCGGGCGAGCGCTTCTGGGTGAAGTTCCACTTCCGGACGCAGCAGGGCATCGCCAACCTGACGGACGCGGAGGCGGGCGCGCTGGTCGGCGGCGACCGCGAATCGCACCAGCGCGACCTCTATGACGCGATCGAGCGCGGCGACTTTCCGAAATGGACCCTGTACGTCCAGATCATGCCGGAGGCGGATGCGGAAACCTATCGCTTCCACCCGTTCGACTTGACGAAGGTCTGGTACAAGGCGGACTATCCGCTGATCGAGGTCGGCGAGTTCGAGCTGAACCGCAACCCGGACAATTTCTTCATGGACGTCGAACAGAGCGCCTTCGCGCCGTCGAACCTCGTGCCCGGCATCGGCGTGTCGCCCGACCGGATGCTTCAGGCGCGGCTGTTCAACTATGCCGATGCGCAGCGTTACCGGCTGGGCGTGAATCATCACCAGATTCCCGTCAATGCCGCGCGCTGCCCCGTGATGAGCAATCATCGCGACGGCATGGGCCGCGTCGACGGCAATTACGGCAGCCGCCCGCATTACGAGCCGAACAGCTTCGGCCAGTGGCAGGAGCAGCCCGACTATGGCGAGCCGCCGCTGCGCATCTCCGGCGATGCGAAGCACTGGAACTATCGCGAGGATGACGATGATTATTTCACGCAGCCGCGCAAGCTGTTCCAGCAGATGAGCGCGGAGCAGCAGCAGGCGCTGTTCGACAATACGGCGCGGGCGATGGGCGACGCGCCGGACTTCATCAAGCAGCGCCATGTCGACAATTGCACGCGCTGCGACCCCGCCTATGGCGCGGGCGTCGCCGCCGCGCTGGGCATGACGGCATAAGGCCGATCGCCTGACGAGCGCCTGACGATCGGGGACCGGCCTTGAGGGCCGGTCCCTTTTTCGTTCCGGGGCGTCTGCCGGTCTCTTCCGGCCCGGCGTGCGATGGGGCTTGCGCCCGCGCGTTCCCCTCCATACAATTAGCAATCTAAGTATTTGGAAAGCCGCCTGGCGGGGAAGGTCATTGTCGGTGCAGCAACGGCAGGATGCGCGGACGCCGCGCACGCTTTACGACAAGATATGGGACGCCCATGTCGTCGCCGAGGACGATGGCGAGACCCTGCTCTATATCGACCTGCACCTGCTGCACGAAGTGACCTCGCCGCAGGCCTTTGCGGCCCTGGCCGCCGAAGGGCGCGCGGTGCGGCGGCCCGAGCGGACGCTGGCAGTCTCCGACCATAATGTGCCGACCGAAGGGCAGGCCGCCGGACCCGCCGGGGTCGCGGATGCGGAGGCGCGCGCGCAGATCGAAATGCTGGCGGTCAACACCGCGCGCTTCGGGATCGAGAATTTCCCGATGGGCGACCCCCGCAACGGCATCGCCCATGTCGTCGGGCCGGAGCAGGGGCGCTCGCAGCCGGGTATGACGATCGTCTGCGGCGACAGCCACAGCTCGACGCACGGCGCGTTCGGCGCGCTGGCCTTTGGCATCGGCACCTCGGAAGTCGAGCATGTGCTGGCGACGCAGACCATTCGCCAGCGCCGGTCGCGCAACATGCGGATCACGGTCGACGGCGTGCTGCCGCCGCATGTCTTTGCCAAGGATCTGGCGCTGCACCTGCTCCGCACGCTCGGCGTCGACGGGGCGGCGGGACATGTCGTCGAATATGCGGGCGCGGGCGTGCGCGCGCTGTCGATGGAAGGGCGCATGACCCTGTGCAACCTCAGCATCGAAATGGGGGCGCGCGCGGGGCTGGTCCCGCCCGACGACGTGACCTTTGCTTATCTGGCGGGGCGTCCGGCGGCGCCGCGCGGCGCGGCGCGGCAGGCGGCGCTGGCGCGCTGGCGCACCCTTTTCAGCGATGCGGACGCGCGCTTCGACAGGGAGGTTCGCATCGACGCGGCGGTGCTGCGCCCGATGGTGAGCTGGGGCACCAGCCCGTCGCAAGTGGTCGGTATCGACGAACGCATCCCCGACCCGGCGATGATGCCGGAAGGAGAGGCGCGCGCCGCCGCCGAGCGGGCGCTCGCCTATATGGGCCTGACGCCGGGCGCGCCGATCGCGGGCCAGCGGCTCGACCGCGTGTTCATCGGCAGCTGCACCAACAGCCGGATAGAGGATCTGCGCGCCGCCGCGGCGGTCGTGCGCGGCCGCCGCGTCGCAGCGCATGTCCGCGCGATGGTCGTGCCGGGTTCGGGTCTCGTCAAACGGCAGGCCGAGGAGGAAGGCGTCGCCGCGATCCTGCGCGAGGCGGGTTTCGACTGGCGCGAGCCGGGATGTTCGATGTGCGTCGGCATGAACGCCGACCGGCTCCAGCCCGGCGAGCGCTGTGCCGCGACGTCGAACCGCAATTTCGAGAACCGGCAGGGCCGTGGCGGCCGCACGCATCTGATGAGTCCGGCGCTGGCCGCTGCGAGCGCGATCGCCGGGTACATCGCGGGTGCCGACGAGGTGGAGGGGTAGAGCGCGGCGTGTCGTAAATCCGCTTCCCTCCCGGTCCGTTCGTGTCGAGCCCTTCGACTGCCCGCAGGGCGGGCGCTCAGGATAAACTTCGACCTTCGGTCGAAGTCGAGACACCCATCGGCCTCGCGCCACAACGAGGGGTGTCTCGACTTCGCTCGACACGAACGGGACGATGGATCAGATTATAGTCAGATTATAGAGCGCGCCGTGCGCCCCTCGTCTTCGCTCGGGGATAGGGGGATTCAGATTTCGTGCGATTCGATCTAACGCACGCCACCCTAAATCGCCGCCTCGAACCGCGCGATCGCATCGGCGTGGCGCAGCGTGCGGCTGATATCGTCCAGCCCTTCCATCAGGATGCGCCGGTCGTCGGGATCGACGGCAAAGCCGACCTCTTCGCCCGATGCGAGGAGGATGTGCCGATGCTTCAGGTCGACGGTCATGGGCGCGAATTGCGACAGTTCCACTTCGTCGCGCAGCCGTCGGCACAGCGCGTCGGGAAGGCGGATCAGCAGCAGGCCGTTCTTGCGCGCGTTGCTGGCGAAGATGTCGCCGAAACTGGGCGCGATCACGCAGCGGATGCCGAAGTCCGTCAGCGCCCAGACCGCGTGCTCGCGCGACGAGCCGCATCCGAAATTGCGGTCGGCGATCAAGATCCGGGCCGCGCGGCACGTTTCGCGGTTCAGGATGAAGCCGCTCCGTTCGCCGCCGCCCGCAGTGTAGCGCAGCTCGCGGAACAAGTGACGACCCAGCCCGTCGCGCGTCAGTGCCTTCATGAAACGCGCCGGGATGATCATGTCGGTATCGACATTGGCCAGCGGCAGCGGAGCGGCGACGCCCGTCAGGCGGACCAGTTTTTCCATGATAGGCCTTCTTCATTAACTTAGCCTGCTAAGTACATGGGGCGGCGGATATTGTCCAATGCCATGTGGGCGCCAAGGCCATGTCGGCGGATGCGTCTTGCGGCGCGAATCATCGGGCCTTAAGGTCCGGCGACTGGGCGCGAAAGGGAATGGCTTTGGCCAGAGAGAATCACGGCTATCGGCAACCGGCCGAATATTACACCAACCCGGAAAACAGCATCGGCTATCTGGCCCGCATCCTGTTCCGGTCCTTTTCGCGGCAGCTGGAGCGGCGCACGATCTCGCGCAACGTGTCCGCGGGCCAGTGGCGCTTTCTGCGCCAGCTGTGGCGCGAGGACGGCGTCACGCAGCGCGAGCTGAGCGAGCGCGTGGGGATGCGCGAGCCGACCACGGTCGTCGCGCTGAAGGGGCTGGAAAAGGCCGGTCTCATCACGCGCAAGAAGACCGACGCGGACCGGCGCAAGACGTTCATCTATCTGACGCCCTATGCGAAGGAACTGGAACTGATCCTCGCCCCCGCCAACGCGGAAGTGCACGAGATCGCGACACGCGGGCTGAGCGATGCGGAAGTGGAGACGCTGCAAGCGCTGATGCGCCGCGTCATCGCCAACCTCGCCGAGGAAAGCGACAAGCTGTACATGCTGTCCGACGACACCCCCTGACCGAAAGGTGCGCGGGCGCGGTTGCCTGCGCCGCGAACAAAGATTAGTATACTAATCTTTGTGAGGATGGGGAGGGAAAATGACGAGCATCGCGGTTATCGTCGGCAGCACGCGCGAGGGGTCTTATAATCGGGCGCTGGGGATGCTGGCCGCCGAGCGGCTGGAGGCGCATGGCGCGGCCGTCACGCGCGTCGATCTTGCCGGGTTCGACTTGCCCCTTTATTCTGACGCGATCGAGAAAAACGCCTTTCCCGCCGATGCCCTGCGGCTGAAACGGCTTTTCGCGGCGCAGGACGGGCTGTTGTTCGTGTCGCCGGAATATAACGGCTCGCTGCCGCCGCTGCTCAAGAATGCGATCGACTGGGCGTCGCGGCCGACGGGGGAAGAGGGGTTGGTAGCGCTGACCGCCTATCGCGGTAAGGCGGCGGCGATCCTGTCGGCCTCGATCAGCCCGTTCGGCGGCCTGCGCGGACTGGCGCATCTGCGGCAGATATTGTCGACGATCCAGATGCAGGTGATCCCCGATCAGGTCGTGGTCCCGAACGCCCACGCCGCGTTCGACGAGCAAGGCCGTCTGAAGGACGCGCTGCCCGCCTCGCTGGTCGACATGACCGCCGCGCGGCTGGTCGCGGTCGCGCGCGCGCTGGCGGGATAGCTGCAGGGCATTCCGGCGTCAGGACGCTGCGTCGCGGTTGTCGCCCCAGTCGGTCTCCAGCACGGCCAGCAGCGTTTCGAAGCGATCCCGGCCCACGGCGTCCGCGACCTGCGCGCCCAGCTCGTCCATCGCGCGCTGTGCCTCCTGGCGCATCTGCGTGCCGAAGTCGGTCAGCGACACGATCATGTGGCGGCGGTCCTTTGGATCGGCTTCCATCCGCACGATTCCCATCGCGACCATCTGGTTGATCGTGCTGTGGATCGCCTGCCGCGACACGCCGATGTTGCGGGCGATGTCCGATGGCCGGACGATGCCGCTGACGATATTGGTGATCACCATCGACTGCGGGCGGCTGACGTCCGGCCAGCCGCGACCGCGCATCCGCGTCTGCAACCCTTCGTCCAGCCAGCAGAAGCGCTGGAAAAGGGCGATGATCAGCTGGTTCGTCCGCATGATAGGCTGCGATATTTCCCTGTTTTCCGGTCGCGTTCGGGCGCCGGGACGCTAGAAGAAGCATCGGTGCGAAGCAAGGCGGGCCGAGCCTTGTTGCAATGTCAAAATGCTTAGTATACTATCTTTTGTGATGAGGGAGAGGCGACCCGCCATGGAAGGATTGATGCAGAATGTGTCGCTGACGGTCGATCAGATCATCGACCATGCGGCGAAGTGGCACGGCGCGCGCGAAATCGTGTCGCGCGACGTGGACGGGCACGTCACGCGATCGACCTATGCCGAGGTGCATGCCGATGCCAAGCGTGTCTCCAACGCGCTCGCGGCCGAGGGTGTCCGGCCCGGCGACCGCGTCGCAACGATGGGCTGGAACAGCGCGCGGCATCTGGCCGCCTGGTATGGCGCGGCGGGGATGGGGGCGGTGCTGCACACGCTGAACCCCCGCCTGTTCCTGGAGCAGATCGCCTATATCGCGAACCATGCGAACGACCGCCTGCTGATCGCCGATCCGGCGGTCGCCGACCTGGTCGAGCAGTTGCTGCCGCAGGTCCCGTCGATCGAGAAAGTGATCTTCTTCTGCGACCGCGCGTCGATGCCGCAGACCAGCTTTGCCGCGACCGCGTTCGACGACTGGATCGCGGGCCGCTCCACGGATTTCGACTGGGGCGGGTTCGACGAGAATGCGGCGTGCGGGCTGTGCTACACCTCCGGGACGACGGGCAATCCCAAAGGCGTGCTCTATTCGCACCGTTCCAACTATATCCACGCGCTGATGACGCTTCAGCGCGACGCGCTGGGGCTGTCGGCGCGCGACACCGTGCTGCTGATCGTGCCCATGTATCACGCCAACGCCTGGGGCGTCGTCTATTCCGCGCCCGCCGTCGGCGCGAAGCTGGTGCTGCCGGGGCAGCGGATGGACGGCGAATCCATCTATGATCTGATCGAGGCGGAAGGCGTCACTTACTCGGCGGCGGTGCCGACGGTGTGGCAGATGCTGCTGCAATATATGCAGGACAATGGAAAGCGCTTCACGACGCTGGAGCGCGTGACGATCGGCGGGTCGGCCTGCCCCGAATCGCTGATCCGCACCTTCCGCGACGATTATGGCGTCGATGTCGTCCAGGGCTGGGGCATGACCGAAACCTCGCCGCTCGGCACCGTGTCGGTGCCCAACGCGTCGGTGGCCGCCAGGTCCGACGACGAGCAGATGGCCTATAAGCTGAAGCAGGGGCGGCTGCTGTGCGGGCTGGACCTGAAGCTGGTCGACGACGCCGGAAACCGCCTGCCGCACGATGGCCGCACGCCTGGACGGCTGATGATCAAGGGGGCGACGATCGCGTCGGGCTATTTCGGCGGCGAGGGCGGCGACGTGCTCGACGACGAGGGCTTTTTCGATACCGGCGACGTCAGCACCATCGACGCCGAAGGCTATATGCAGATCACCGACCGCGCCAAGGATGTGGTGAAGTCGGGCGGCGAATGGATCAGCTCGATCGAGATAGAGAATATCGCCACCGGCCATGACGCCGTGGCGCTGGCGGCGGTGGTCGGCGTTGCGCATCCCAAGTGGAACGAGCGGCCGATCCTGCTGTGCCAGCTCAAGCCCGGCGCCAGCGCGACGGCGGAGGATATCAAGGCCTGTCTCGACGGCCGTATCGCCACATGGTGGATGCCCGACGATGTGCTGTTCGTCGATACCATCCCGCTCGGCCCGACCGGCAAGATCGACAAGAAGGCGATCCGCGCGGGGCTGGAGGGCTACACCCTGCCTTTCGAAGCGACCCGCTGACAAACTTCATATCAGGAGAGACGATGATGGTGGACCCCAACGGTATCGAGGGACTGGATGCTCGGTTCATCGGGCGCGTGTCGCCGACCTGCCCGCGCATCCACGCTGGCGGGCACCCGTGCCAGGGCATCTATTGGACCGAGGCGGGCAAGCGCCCGAAGGTCGCGATCATCGCCACTCATTATAACGTTGATTTCTCCGAACATTATATCGCCCCCTATTTCGCGCGGCAGGGTTTCGGCTTCCTGGGCTGGAACACGCGCTATCGCGGCGCGGAGGACCAGTTCCTGCTGGAACATGCGGTGCTCGACATCGGCGTCGGCATGAAATGGCTGAAGGAGGAAGCCGGGGTCGAACAGATCGTCATCCTGGGCAATTCGGGCGGCGGATCGCTGATGGGCGCCTATCAGGCGGAGGCGATCGCGCCGACGCTGACCGACCGGCTGCCTTCGGTCGGGCAGGACGCGCTGGCGCAATTGGTGAAGGGCGACCTCTATATCAGCTTCAACGCGCATCAGGGGCGGCCCGAAGTGCTGACCGACTGGATGGACGCATCGGTGATCGACGAGAATGACCCGGTCGCGACCGATCCCGAACTCGACCCGTTCAATCCGGACAACGGTCCGCCTTATTCGGAGGAATTCATCGCCAAATATCGCGCCGCGCAGCGCGCCCGCAACCAGCGCATCACCGACTGGGCGAAAGCCGAGCTGAAGCGGCTCAACGAAGGCGACATTCCCGACCGCATCTTTCCGATGTTCCGCTGCTGGGGCGACATCCGCTGCGTCGATCCGGCGATCGACCCGTCGGACCGCAAGCCGAACTGGTGCTATCGCGGCGAACCCGCCATCGCCAACCGCACCCCCAGCATCGGCCGCGCGAACACGATCAAGACGTGGCTCAACATGTGGAGCCTCGAAACCTCGCCCTGTCAGGGCCAGCCGCACCTCGCCAAGCACGACACGCCCGCGCTGGTCGTGCAGGGGCTTGCCGACACGGGCGTCTTCCCCAGCGACGCGCGCAAGATCTTCGACTTCCTCGGCAGCCGGGACAAGAGCCTCGAGCTGATCAAGGGCGCGCATTATTTCGAGGATTCGATCGAGGAGCGCCAGAATGCCGCCGATCTCGTCGGCGCGTGGATCAGGGAAAAGCTGTAGGTGGCGGCGGCACCCGCCGACATCGTGGACGGCCTGCGCGC
>PHEM01000126.1 GCA_002842935.1 Alphaproteobacteria bacterium HGW-Alphaproteobacteria-13
CGCCGCACAGCGCGACGGCGCGGTCACGCGGCTGGTCGAGGGCGTGAAGTTCGGCGGCGCGATCGCGCTGCGCAGCTTCGCCGACATGGACGCGGCGCCGCTGCCGGGTTTCGCCGCGCCAAAGGGCTTTCGCTTCTGAGCGCCTCGCCCTCCCTCGCTTCAGGCTGACACGATGACGCACGATTCGCAGAACGCCCCCTTCCTTCGCCGTGCCCGCCGGTTCGCGGGTCTTGCGGCCGGCGCGCTGCTGCTGTCCGCGGGGGCGCGGGCCGAGACGCTGCAGGACGCGCTCGCCAGGGCCTATGAGAATAATCCGACGCTGACGGCCGCACGCGCCGGACAGCGCGCGAATGACGAGAATGTGCCGATCCAGAAAAGCCATGGCCTGCCCGACATCGGGGCGTCGGCCAGCTATGACGAGAATCTGCTCGTCCCCGGCAACAGCTTCAATTCGCCCGCGCGCCTGCTGAGCGGCGGCGCGCAGCTGACCGTCCCCATCTATCAGGGTGGCGCCGTGAAAAATGCGGTGCGCGCCGCCCAATATCGTGTCGAGGCGGGGCAGGCGGGCCTGCGCGCGACCGAGGCGAGCGTCTTTGCGCAAGTCGTCGGCGCCTATATGGACGTGATCCGCGATCAGGCGATCGTCCAGCTCAACCGCAACAATGTGTCGGTCCTGCGTACCAATTTGCAGGCAACGAGCGACCGGTTCGAGATCGGCGACCTGACGCGCACCGACGTCGCGCAGTCGGAGGCGCGGCTGGCGCTGGCCGAAGGCGACCTGCGCACGGCGGAGGCGAGCCTGATCGCCAGCCGCGAAGCCTATATCCGGCTGGTCGGCGACGCGCCCCGCGACCTTCAGCCACCGCCGCCTTTGCCGGGCCTGCCCGCCACGGCGGAGGAAGCGGTCGCGATCGCGCTCAACGACAATCCGGACATCGAGGCCGCGAATCTGGAAGTCAACGCCTCCCGGTCCGACATCGGCGCCGCGAAGGCGAGCCGCGCGCCCCGACTGTCGGCGACGCTTGGCGGCAGCTATAATAATTATCTCGGGTCGCTGAACAGCGGCGTGCAGGGCGTCGGCGTGACGCAGGAAACGTCGAGCGCGGCGGCGGGCGTGTCCGTGACGCTGCCGATCTTCACGGCCGGGCGGCGATCGGCGCAGGTCCGTCAGGCCCAATCGCGCAGCAGCCAGGCGATCGAGAATTATGTCGCCACCGAACGCGGCGTGATCGCGCAGACGCGCGGCGCCTATGCCGCGTGGCAGGCGAACGAGCGCGTCATCGCCGCGATGCGGCAGGCCGTCGGCGCCAATGCGCTGTCGCTGGAAGGCGTGCGCGCGGAGAACAGCGTCGGCACGCGGTCGATCCTCGACATATTGAATGCCGAGCAGGAATATCTGAACACGCAGGTCCAGCTCGTGTCGGCGCAGCGCAACAGCTATGTCGCCGCCTTCTCGCTACTCGCCGCGATGGGCAAGGCCGAGGCGCGCGACCTGGGCATCGAAGGCGGCGCGCTGTACGATCCCGCCGCCAATTACGAGCGCGTGAAGGGCGAGATCTGGGACTGGGCCGACGACCCGGAACCGAAGCAGCAGGCGACGGACACGCGCGCGGTTCCCGCCGCCGACGCGGACGTTCCGGCGGGTCCCCCCGCGCTGCCTTGACAACTGGACCGCGACAATAGGGCTTGGCAAACGCCGCCTCCAGCCGGTAAAGATGGTTAACCGTCCCTTAGTTCCGGGGCGAAGGGGGCTGATGATGGGCGACATGTCGCGAGAACCGTCGATGGAAGATATCTTGTCGTCGATCCGGCGCGTGATCGCGCGCGACGAGACGCCCGCCTCCGCGCGGCAGGCCCGCCCGGCCGCAGGCGACGACATATTGGACCTGCATCCCGAAGCGGCGGAAGACACTGCCGGAGCGCCCAGCGCCGAACCGGTCGCCGCCGAAGCAGACAGCGAATCGGAAGCGGGCGAGACCGAAACCGTCGTGGACGAGGCAGAGCTGATCTCCCCCGCCAGCGCCGACGCCGCGCGCCAGTCGCTCGACGCGCTGAGCGCCGCGGTCGCTCCGCCTCCGCCATCCCCGTCCCCCGCCGCGCCCGCGTCGGGCCGCACCATGGAAGACGTGGTGGTCGAGGCGCTGCGCCCGATGCTCAAGGAATGGCTCGACGCCAACCTGCCGCCGCTGGTCGAGGCGATGGTGGCGAAGGAAATCCGGCGGATTACCGGGCGGAAGCTTTAGCAAAAGGGTCGGTTTGACCTTTCCCGACTCGTCACCCTGAACTTGTTTCAGGGTCCATGGCCTGCCGTCAAATTGGACACGGCATAGGCCGAGAGCACAGACCGTGGATGCTGAAACAAGTTCAGCATGACGAAAGAAGAGACGGCAATTCGCCCCGCCCGCCCTACAACGCCAACCATGCCTCCAGCAGATAGCGCGCGATCGCCAGCGGCGGCGGGGCGACGAACGGCGCGTCCATTCCGCCCGACAGCGCCGCGCGGACGTCGCCGCGATCGACCCACATCGCCGCTTCGATCTCCGTCGTGTCGAGCGTCAGCGCCGTATCACGCGCGACCGCGCGGCAGCCGATCATCAGCGAGGAGGGAAAGGGCCAGGGCTGGCTGGCGACATAGCGGACGTCCGACACGCGGATGCCCGCTTCCTCGAACAATTCGCGCGCGACCGCTTCCTCCAGCGATTCGCCAGGCTCGACGAAGCCCGCGAGCGCCGAGAAGAAGCCCGGCGGAAAGCCCGGCTGGCGCCCGACCAGCACGCGGTCTTCAAATTCGGCGAGCATGATCACCACGGGGTCGACGCGCGGGAAATGCTCGGCGTTGCAGGCGCCGCAGCGCCGCCCCCAGCCGCCGCGGAACAGCGCGGTCGGCTGTCCGCACACGGCGCAGAAACGATGCCGCGCGTGCCAGTCGACAAGGCTGCGCGCGCCGCCGTACAACGCCGCTTCCTCCGGCGACAGCAGCGGCAGCATCCGCATCACCGTGCGCGATCGCGCATCGACGCGCGCGCCCACGGGCGCCTCGCGCACGAAGCGCGGCGCGCCCGTGTCGTCGATTCCCAGCAGCAGCAGCGCGCGATCGTCGGCGGGGTCGAGCGACCGCCACGACAGCCCGCCGCCTTCGCCGGGAACGAAGTCGATGCCGTCGAGGACGAGGCATGTCGCGCGCGGGTCGGCGGCGGCGGCAGCCAGCGCCCGCGGATCGACGCGCACCTGGTCGGCGCGGTCGAGCGCCGCGCCCGTGAAAGCGAGCGGCAACGGCATCAGCGCATCACATCCTTGTAGAAGGCCGGGCCGAAACCGCTTTGGAAGGGCAGCGCCTCGGCCGGCATATATTGCGTATAGCCGGCGGCGCGATAGCCGCGCGCGCGGTCAACGAAGCCGATCGTCCCCGCCGCGCCGCCCCAGCCGAACACCCCTTCCCCGGTCGGCGAACCGGGGAGCGACACACGGCCCCCCGCGCCGAACCCCTCGCCCTGGACGAAGCTGCCCTTGGTCGTCGCGCCTTCGGGAAGCAGGTTCGACATGGCGATCCGCGCGGTTTCGGGCGTCATGATCCGCTCGCCGTCCGTCTCGCCCTCGCCCAGCAGCATGGCGAGGAAGCAGTCATAGTCGCGCGCGCTGGAGACCAGCCCGCCGCCGCCATAGGGGATGGGCGGCGGATCGAGGTAGATGGAACTGGTCGCGGGATCGATCGGCACCAGCGCCGGGCCGACGCGGACATAGTTGGTGCTGAACCGCCCGGCGGCGCTGGCCGGAACGCGAAAGCCCGTGCTCGCCATGCCGAGCGGATCGAACAGGCGCTCCGACAGAAAGGCGTCGAAGGGCCGACCCGACACCACCTCGATCACGCGGCCCATCAGGTCGAGGCTGACCGAATAGCTCCACTGCGTGCCGGGTTCATAGACGAGCGGCAGCTTCGCCAGCCTGTCGGCGAATTCGGCGAGGCTCGGCGCGGGCGTCGCGGCGGGCAGGCCCGGAATCGGCAGGCGGCTGACTTGCCCGCCCAATATGCCCGCCGCGTTATAGGCGTCCCGCAGCGGTCCCTTCTGGATGATGCCGTAACCAAGGCCCGCCGTGTGCGTCAGCAACTGGCGCACCGTGATCGGTCCCTTCGCCGGGCGCACGTCGGTGATCGATCCATCGGGCGTGTTCTGGACAGTCATGTTCGCGAAGGCGGGCAGGAAGTCCGCGATCGGCTGGTCGAGCGTCATCCGGCCGTCCTCGATCAGCAGCATCGCCGCGATGCCCGTGACGGGCTTCGTCTGCGAATAGAGCCGCCACAGCGTGTCGGGACCGACGGGCCGCGCCGAATCCATCGCCTGCGTCCCCGCGCCGAAATAGTCGGCGGCCGCCTGCCCCTTGCCGATCGCGGCCAGCGTGCCCGCCAGTTCGCGGCGGTCGACGAAACCCTTGATGAAATCATAGGTCGCGGGATAGGCCGCCGCGCCGCCGGTCTTCCACGCCAGCGCCGCGCGCGGCAGCATGGTCGCGGTGCCGCCGAGCGCCAGCCCGCCAAGCAGTGCCCGGCGCGAAACCATCATGTTCATCCTTGAATCTCCCGCTTTTTCTCTATCAGCTTGCGATAGAGCGTCGGCAGGCCCGCCGCGTCAAGCGCCGAAAGCGGCCACCATTCGCCTTCCGTTGCGGAATCGGGAGTTTTCCGGCGCACCAAAATCAGCGTCAGGTCGAAATGGGTGAAGCTGTGATCGACGCGGGCGATGCCCGCCTCGTCCGGCGGCCGGTCCTCCCACGCGCCGCCGGGCAGCGCGCGCATCCCGCCCAGCATCCCCTTGGCCGGACGGCGGACGAGCCAGAGGCGTCCCTCCCGCTCGATCCAGTGGGCGATGCCGTGGCGGCGCGGCTTCGCCTTCTTCGGCGGCTTGACGGGCAGGCGTTCGATATCGGCGCGCCCGCGCGCGCGGCAATCGGCCATCACGGGGCAGATCGCGCAGGCCGGCGCGCGCGGCGTGCAGATGGTCGCGCCAAGGTCCATCAGCGCCTGCGCGAAATCGCCCGGACGATCCGCCGGGACGAGCGGCGCCAGCGCGGCGCGAATCTCCTTTTTCGCGGCAGGCAGCGGCGTTTCGATCAGCGCGTGGCGCGCCATCACGCGCTCGATATTGGCGTCGACGACCACCGCCGGACGGCCAAAGGCGATCGCGGCGACGGCGGCGGCGGTATAGTCGCCGATGCCGGGCAATGCGCGCAGCGCGGCTTCCGTATCGGGAAAGCGTCCGCCATGGTCGCGCACCACGGCGCGCGCGCAGGCGAGCAGGTTGCGGGCGCGGGCATAATAGCCCAGCCCCGCCCACGCCGCCATCACATCGGCATCCTCGGCCGCCGCCAGGTCGGCGACGGTCGGCCAGCGCAGGGCGAAACGCTGGAAATAGCCCGCGACCGCCGCGACGGTGGTCTGCTGGAGCATGATTTCCGCCAGCCAGACACGATAGGGATCGGGCGCCGTCCGCCCGCGCGGCGGGATGCGCCACGGCAGGTCGCGCGCCGCGCGGTCGTACCAGCCGAGCAGGCGCGCGGCGAAACTGTCAGGACTCTGGACGCTCACCCCCGGCCTATGGCATGGCGCCACCCATGGCGAAAGACGCGAGCAGCGACGGCCCGGCCAAAAAGCCGAAGGCGAAAGGCAAGGCGAAGCCCGCCCCGCGCGCCTATGAACGCCCGCGCGGCGGCGAGGCGCGCGCGATCGCCGATCTCGTCCCCGAAATCGGCCGCACCGCCTTTCGCAAGTTCGGCTTCATCCAAAGCTCCGTGGTCAGCCGCTGGCGCGAGATCGTCGGCGACCGGCTCGCCGCCGTGACGCAGCCCGCGATGATCCGCTTTCCCGCCGGGCAGAAAGCGGGCGGCACGCTGCACCTGACGATCAGCGGCGCGCACGCCCCGATGCTCCAGCATGTCGCCCCCGACCTCATCGCCGCCGTCAACCGCTTCTTCGGCTATGCCGCGATCGCGCACGTCCGCATGACGCACGGCCAGGTCGCACCCGCCGCCGCACCCGTTCAACCGCCGGCCATGCTAAAGCCCGTACCCGCCGAGCTGGGCGACAGTCTGCGCGACATCGGCGACCCGGAACTGCGGACCGTGCTGGAACGCATGGCGGCGGGACTGGCGGCGCCGCCGAAGCTTCCCAAAATCCGTTGAAGATCATCAGTTGAAGGAAACGGCCGCATCATGACGAAACCCCGCCACCGCCCGCTTTCCCGCCGCCTCGCCGTCGGCGCGCTGTCGGCCGCCGCGCTGGCGCTGCTGACGGGATGGGCGCCCGCCACGCTCTGGTCGGCCAAGGTGACGGTCAGCCCGATCGGCGCGCACATCATCGGCAACCCCGCCGCCAAGGTCCGGCTGGTCGAATATTTCAGCTATACCTGCAACCATTGCGGCGATTTCGCCAAGGCCGCGGCCGCACCGCTGAAGACTCAATATATCGACAAGGGGCTGGTCGCGGTCGAATATCGCAACCTGATCCGCGACCCCTTCGACCTGACGGCGGCGCTGCTCGCGCGCTGCGGCACGGCCCAGGCGTTTCCGGGCAATCATCAGGCGATCTTCGCGGCCCAGTCCGCCTGGCTGACCCGGATCGAGGAATCGACCAAGGCGCAGCAGGCGCGCTGGTCCGAAGGCGGCATCGGCGAACGCATGCGCCGGATCGCCGCCGACACGGGCCTGACGGCGCTGATGCAGAAGCGCGGCTATGACGCGGCGCGGATCGACGCCTGCATCGACAGCGAAGTCGCGCAGGCCGAAGTGATCGGCATGACCAACATCGCCCACAACACCGACAAGGTGCGGGGAACGCCCAGCTTCTTCATCAACGGGGTCGATACGGGGGTCCATGACTGGCCCTCGCTGAAAACACGGCTCGACCTCGCGATCAACGGCTCGTAAAAGCCTGTCCAACTTCGGTTCGGAGAATGACTGACATGACCTTTTCGCTGCGCCTCGTCCTTTTGTCCTCGCTCGGCGCGATCGCGCTCGCCGGATGCGGCGACAGCGGGACCGATTCCGCCACGGACCAGCCCGTCATCGCCAAGGTCGCGCCGCCCGCGGGCAAGAGCTGGTCGGAGGTCGTCCGCTTCGACGAGGACGGCGGCGCCGTGATGGGCAACCCCGACGCGCCGATCAAGCTGCAGGAGTTCGGTGCCTTCACTTGCGGCCACTGCGCGCAGTTCACCAAGGATTCGCACGAGGAGCTGAAGCGCGATTTCGTCGACACCGGCCGCGTCTCCTACAAGCTGACGCCCTATCTGCTGCACCCCGTCGACGCCATCGCCGGGGCGATCGTCAGATGCACGGGACAGGAGCGTTTCTTCCCGCTCGCCGACGCGACCTTCCTGGAACATGAGGCCTTCATCGCGGGCGCGGCATCGCCGCCGCCGGGCATCGAAAAAGCGATGGAGCTGCCGCCGGAACAGCGGTTCAACGCGCTCGCCAAGGGCTGGAAGCTCGACCAATTCTATCAGCAGCGCGGCGTCCCCGCCCAGCAGATCGAGCAATGCCTGGCCAAGGTCGACAATCTCGTCGCGGTCGAAAAGAGCACGAACGAAGCCACCGCCAAATATCAGATCACCGGCACGCCGACCTTCGTCATCAACGACGCGAAGGTCGACGGCATCGCCACCTGGGCGCCGCTGCGCGACAGGCTACGCGCGATGGGCGCGCGCTGACGCCCCTTGCCACTCCCCCGGCGGCGCGGCATGACGGCGGCCATGGGGGATATGTGACGCCCGAGTCCGCAAGGCGACGATTCGACATGGTGCGCGGGGCCGCCTCGTGCAGATAAAGCGCCTGCGCCTGACGGGTTTCAAAAGCTTCGTCGAGCCGACCGAGCTGCGGATCGAGCCGGGACTGACGGGCGTCGTCGGTCCCAACGGCTGCGGCAAATCCAACCTTCTCGAGGCGATTCGCTGGGTGATGGGCGAATCCAGTCCCAAGTCGATGCGCGGCGGCGGAATGGAGGACGTGATCTTCGCGGGCACGGCGTCGCGCCCGGCGCGCGATTTCGCCGAAGTCGCGATCCATTGCGATACCGAAGGCGCGATCGTCGCGGGCCTGTCGGGCGAAGGCGACGGGCAGGAGCTGGAGATCATCCGCCGCATCGAGCGCGGCGCGGGGTCCGCCTATCGCGCCAACGGCCGCGACGTGCGCGCAAAGGATGTCGCGCTGATCTTCGCCGACGCCGCGACCGGCGCGCACAGCCCGGCGCTGGTCAGCCAGGGCAAGATCGCCCATGTCATCGCCGCCAGGCCGACCGACCGCCGCGCGATGCTGGAGGAAGCGGCGGGCATCGCCGGGCTGCACGTCCGCCGCAAGGACGCCGAGCAGAAACTGCGCGCGACCGAGACCAACCTCCATCGCCTGTCCGAAATCGTCGCCGACATGGAAGTGCGCGCGAATGCCCTGCGGCGGCAGGCGCGCGCGGCCGAGCGCTATAAGGCGCTGAGCGACATGATTCGCGTCGCCGAGGCGCGGCTGATCTATGCCCGCTGGCGCGACGCCGCCGCCGCCGCCGACCAGGCGCGCCGCGACGCCGAGGCC
>PHEM01000127.1 GCA_002842935.1 Alphaproteobacteria bacterium HGW-Alphaproteobacteria-13
AATCTCTTCCGGGCGATGCTTCTTGCTCGGCATTCCATATCTCCTTCGTCATCCAAAATATCATCAATTTTGGACCACTCAGAAGGGGGCAGATCACCTGTCGCAGACCGCCTACCAGGCGGTGCGGCTGCTGCTCGGCGACATCCGGCCCGAGCAGTTCCTCACCGGCGCGGGCGAGGAGGACGGCTTCTTCGACGCCCTCTCGGCGGGGCCGGTGTCAGCGACCGATCCGCGCGCGCTCGGCGGCGATCTGGTTAGCGGAAGCTTCGACCCCGAACGATGAAAGAATCGCTCGGACATTTGCTCCTGCCGCGTAAAGTCAGGATATGGCTAAGCAGGAACGCGTGCGCCAATGCCGCGCCCTTCCAGCAGGCTGACAGCCTTACGATCGAAGCTCACGAAGGTTTCGCCACCCAGCCATTGGCCCTCGTGCGCGATCACGCCATCGGCGAAGTCACCGCCAGCATCGAGGAAGGCGAGTCCTGCCTCCACCGCTTGTTCGTCGACCTTCACATTGCGTGCCGAGATCAGCTTCCTGATCATCGCGGCGAGTTCCTGCCCACTGATTTTATATCCCCGAAGGAACACCCAGCAGAGTTCACAAAGTGCCGGCAAAGTGAGCGCGACCAGCTCGGCGTTGTCGAGCTCAGCTTTTGCGACAGGGCTTTGGATCTCATCGTCATCGGCGATCGCGCGAACGAGAATGTTGGTATCCGCAATGATTTTCACAGTTGGCCAGCCCAGCCTTTTTCGATGATTTCGTTCATTTCTTCGATCGAGATCGGTCGCTGCCCCTCCCGCTTGAGCATGCCGAAAACATCCGAGATCGTACCGGTTCTCTTCAAGGGCTGGATCGCGATCCGACCGTCAGGAAGCTTGTCCAGGCTGATCTTGTCACCGGGATGGACGCCAAGGTGCCTGAGCAAGTCCTTCCGCAGCGTGATCTGTCCCTTCATGGTAATCGTGACGGCATTCATGAGGAGTGTCCTTTCGAGGGCACAATGTAATGCAAAATCCCCTTACCAGCAAGCCAGATTGAAGCGGACCATCTTGCTCGCTGTTTCGGCGATGTCGAGCATGGCAATCCTGCTGATTGCGCCAGCGAACGCACAGACCGTCAACCGCGAACAGGCGGCGCGCGCCGCGATCCACCCGGTGGCGACCACTGCCGAGATGAACGCCTGGCTCGCGCGCGTTCCGGTGACACGCGCCTTCCCGCCGAATTTCGCCGAGGAACTGCGCGGCGCGGGCGGCGCCTTCGTCGTCGAGATGAGCACCGCGCCGGGCTGCCACCCGTGCGCCGACCTCTGGCCGAAGCTGCACGACCTCGGGCGGCGCTATGGCTGGCAGGTTCGCGCAATCGGCGCAGACGAAGCGCTGCTGCGCTCGGGACGGTTCGGTCTGCCGTGGGTCGGGCACCCGGTCGCTTGGGTTCGCCCGGTGAAGGATGCGAACCGTATCATTCCGATCGCGATCGGCACCGACCATGCCCCGAACCTGGCGCGCAATCTTTACCTGTCGGCCAAGATGCTGACCGGCGTGCGCGCTGCGGTCGGCGTCCGCGCGCTTTCCAAGTACACCGGGATTGTTGGCGCGACCGCCGCCGCCCCTCGCCGATAGGACCGATCGTGACCGACCGACCCGTTCTCCCCTTCCTCGCTACCCAAGGAACATCGCTATGTTGCGTCGTCGCCTCCGTCTGCCCCTGATCGCTCTTGGCCTCACCCTCGCTGGGGCGGCCGCGCCCGCGCAGGCGCAGAGCTGGGCCGAGCACTGGTTCGACAATGTCACCTACACCTCCCCCGGCAGTTTCGAGGACCAGGCGCGCGGCTATGTGACCGCAGGCGGTTTCTCGGGCCGCGTCGACGTCCACAACGACTATCTGATGAGCGTGACGCTGCCGAAGGTGCGCGCGGGTTGCGGCGGCATCGACATGTTTCTCGGCGGCATGTCCTTCCTCGACCCGGACTATCTTGTCCAGAAACTCGAGAGCATCCTGCAGGCCGCCCCTGCGGTCGCCTTCCAGTATCTGCTCGAGACGCTCGACGAGAAGATGGGCAACATCATTTCGAAGATGGAGGCGGCGACCAACTATCTGAACTCGATCCAGGTCAACGACTGCCGTCTCGCCAATCGCATGGTCCAGATCGCCAAGGGCGACGACAATATGTCGGGCATTATCGAGGAGATGACCGGCTATCGCTCGATCAAGCAGGGCTATGCCAAAAGCTACCAGCAGAGCCGCGAGAAGATCGAGGCGAACAACAACAATCCGACCGAGGATCTGCGGGACGCCCTTGCCAACTGCCCGCGCGAGGTCACCGATATCTTCCGCACCGGCTCGTTGCTCGCCCATGCGGCGGCGCGCGTTGGCGCCGGGGAATGGACCGGCGTCATGCGCGCCCGCGTCGGCGACGTCTATATGCGCTGGGACGCGACCGACAAGGTGCCGCTCTTCTCGGCGATCCCCGCCTGCCCGCGCCAGGATACCGAGAGCGTCGAAGATTTCTTGACCGGGCGTGTCCAGTCGCGCGCGCTCAATGTGCCGCCAACCGGTGCCGACTGCTCGACAGACGGGCCGGGCCGCGGCGCGCTCATCCTCGCGCGCGAACGCATGCAGGCAATCTCGACCAAAATCCGCACCCGCGCCGCGCTCACGGCCGAGGAACGCCAGTTCGTCGCCAATGTGAAGACGCTGCCGATCTACCGGATGCTCGAATGGGGTGTACGCGAGGGCGTCGAGGATTCGGTGATTGGCGACACTGACGAGCTGGTCGCGCTCACCCTCGCCTATCAGATGCTCAACGACCTAACGCGCAGCATCGACTTTGCGCTGTCGAATGCCGAGCGCGGTACGAACGCTGCCGGCGCCGCCGATGCGGGCAATACGAACATCTGCCAGACGCGCATTCTTACGAAAGGTCTCGAACAGCTTCGCGACCTCCGCGAAGAGGTGCTGCGGCAGCGCGCGCAGATGCGCCAGTCCTATATGGCCGCGCTGAACCAGGCGAACCTATCGTCCAACTATGCGGGCCTCGTCCGCCAGCGCGACCGCGATGCGCGCGACGCCGCCGGCGCTGCCGCCAACCGCAATCGCTGACCGCCGTGCGCGCCCGCTCCCCTTCCGCGCTCGTTGCCACCTTGGTCGCATTGCTGCCCGCTCCCGCGCTGGCCCTCGAGACGAGCTTCCACACCTATGACGGGTTCAACGAGACGGTCGACGCGTTCCGCCTCGTCTCGATGATCTTCGCCGATCCGCGTTACGAGACGCTGGTGTTGATCGTCGCGGTCGCAGGAATCGCGCTCGGAGCGCTCCTCGCGAGTGTCCGCGGCAACGGCATGGGGATCGTCGCCTTCGGCTTCCAGACGCTCGTCGGCGTCGGCCTGTTCATCGGCATGGTGTCGACGACGGGCACGGTGCATGTCTATGATCGCGTCCGCAACGCCTATCAGCCGGTCGGCGATGTCCCGAACCTGATCGTGCTGGTGGCGGGCGTCACCAACATGATGGAACGCGCGATCGCCGAGACAATCGACGACAATACCATCGATCCCAATGCCAAGCTCGAGTTCGGCGCCGGCGGCCACAGCTTCGACCTGTTCCTGAATGCCGTCTCTCCGCGCGGCCCGATGACCGACACTTTCCTCGACGCGACGATCAAGGACTATGTGCGCCAATGCTATCCCGTCGCACGCGTGTCGCCCGCCTATGGCATCGACGACGACCAGCTCTTCCGCACCACGAACGATCTTCCCGCGGCCTTTGCCGCGATGGCGGGGCCGGCGACCTTCAGCACGGTGTTCACCGCGACCGACAAGGGCGGCACGACGGTCAGCTGCACTGAAGCATGGGAGCATATCTCGAGCCGCCTCTCCGATCCCGCGCTGTTCGAGGACTACAGCCGGCAGGTCTGCGAACGCACCGGCTACGACGTCTCAAACGCGGGGCAGCTCCAGCGCTGCCGATCGAACCTCGGCGCGCTCGGCGACAAGATGCTAGCGACGCCGCTGACGCTCCAGCAGCTCATGACGAATATCAACCTCGGCAATGCCGTCGGCGACGTGCTGTTCGAGGATAGTCCGGCGACGGCAGCGCGCGTGATGGCGAACCGCGCCGTCGTCTCGAGCGGCCTTGCGACCATGTCGACCGCCAATGAGTGGATGCCGACGATCCGCGCCACCGTGTTCGGGATCATGCTGTTCATGATGCCAATCGCGCTCCTCTTCATCCTGACCCCGATCAATCTGCGTGTTGCGAGCTTCGCGCTCGGCCTCTTCGTGTTCGTTGCGATGTGGGGAGTGATCGATGCCGGCATCTATCAGCTTACCCTTGGCCGCGCGATGGATGTGCTCGCCGAGATGCGTTCGAACCATGTCGCGGCCAATGCCTGGATGCTCGCGCCGGGGTCGGCGATGAAGGCGCTCGCCATTTTCGGCAGTTTCCGCACAGCCGCCGCCGGACTCGCGGGGGCGTTCGTGTTCACTGTGTTCCGATTCTCGGGCAATGTCTTCACCTCCTTCACGAGCGGCGCGCTCGGTGTGCAGGGCCAGGGCACCGCTGCCGCAACGCCGATCATGACTCACGAGGGCCGCGCGCAGGCGCTTGAGGCCCAGGCCTCGGCGACCGGTACCACGGCGCGGCGAAGTGCGTCGTCGAGCTTCGGGGATTTTGGGGATCGCTCGACGTTCGGATCCAATCGCGCATTCGGCGCTGCGGGCGGCTATCTCGCCGATCGAACCCCTGGCGTAGGCGGAACAACGGGCTTCGCGCTCGGCGCGACCGATGCTGCGCGTGATCTCGGCGGGCTCGCGCCCGCGCTCGTCGGCCGCGACCTCACCCATCCCGCGACGGCCGCCGCGGTGCGCGCCAACGCGACGACGGCGGCGATCCACAATTTTGCCGAAAAGGATGCGTTGCGGGGCCTCGGCACGACCTATTTCGGCGAAGGCCAAGCGGGAGAGCAGGCGTTCGCGCGCTTCGCGCAGAACCTCGTCCAGTGGAAAGCGTTCGGCGACACGCGTGCCTATGACATGATGTTCCAGGGCGCGCAGCGGCACTTCGAGCGCAACGGCTATTCGGGCAAGGACGCAGAATTGAAGGCCTCGACCATCATCGCGCAGGCCTCCGCCGACCCGACCTTCGCGAAGCTCACGGCCAATGCCTTCGACCAGGAACAGATGCTGCGTAACGACCTCACCGCCGCGCAGGTCAATGTCGGCGCGATGGAGGGCCGCCGCGACTATGCGGGCGACAATGTAGCCGCCGTCGAGAGGAAAAATGTTGCCACCGAGCAGGCGTACAGGACCGGCAGCAACGAGGGTCAGCGAAGCGCCGCCGCGATGCTCGGCCTTCCCGTCGACGAGACCGCACGCCGCATATCCTTCATCAACACCCTCTCGGGCGAGGCGCGCTCCTCCGCCATCTCCTCGCTCTCCCGCGCTACGGGACGGAACGAGGCGCAGGTCATGCGTGCGCTGGAAACCTACAACGCCTCGGTCCAGCTCGGCACCGCCGACGGCGCGACCGAACAGGCAGGGCGCGAGGGCACCAGCATCTATGGCCGCACCCGCGAGGCGGCGGGCTATGACTTCGCCGAGCGGTCGGGCAAGCTCGACGCCCAGCGCGAGATCGGTCATTCGGGCGTTCGCGGCGCCGCGCGTATCGGCGAGCAGCGGCGGCAGAGCGAGAATTTCGGGTATGCGGAAGGAGCTGCCGCCGCCGGCGTATCGACGCGCGAGGCTGCACAGCTCGACGCCTTCATCCAGGCGCTCAGCCGCACGGCGGGCAACCAGGTCGAGATGGCTGAGGGCGGTGCGGCGGGCATCGCCGATCGCGCGCGCAACGAGCGGCTGACGCGTATCGTCGACAATGAGCGGCTCACGCGCATGCAGGGACTGCTGCGCAGCGAAGGCATCGAGATGAGCAAGCGCGAGTTGGCGATGGCGCAGAATGGCGATCTCAATCTGAATGTATCGCCCGATGTCGCGCGCCAGCTCCGGGCTGCGGGCCTCATCAACGACAGCCAATATGGCGCCATCGCCGAGGGTGGCCGCGCGCGGTTCAGCTTTGCGGATAATGACCTGCTGGTATCGAGCAGCACGGGCTTCTCGCAATCGGCGCGCAGCGACACCAGCACCAAATATGAGGCCGGGAAGCAGGCCGGACCCGACACAATCGAGAATATGCTGAGCAGCAAGCAAGGCCAGGCGATGATGGCGAACTGGCTCAAGGGCGGGTTCGAGATGGATCGCAACGGCGAGTGGCGGCTCAATCCGCAGGTTGCCGATACGCTTCAGCGCGATGTGTCGGCGATCGTCGCGCAGACCGGGTGGCAGCGGTCGATATCGCGCTCGGCGCAGGATCAGGTAATGATGGGAACCTCTGTCGACGGTCATTTGGGTGCGAGCGCAGAAAGTCGCGACTACGCATCTCGCGGTGCTGGAGCGAAGGGGCGCCCGCAGGCCTCCACATCCTCGAAGGGCCGAGTCAGCGGGGGCGTGGGCTACAAGAGCAGCGATATGGGCCTGAGCAACGAAACTGCTCAAGCCTCTCTGGACATCGTCAACTATGATGTTCGCGGAGCGATTGTCGCAGCAGAGCGCGCGGCCGCCCGCTCTGGCACTCCTGAAGTCACCTTTACCCGCGAACTGAACCGTCAGGTTCTTGGACCAGAGGGGCTGCGGAATCGCTATCTTGGACAAGCGGATTCCGCTCGCGGAACGGCAGACATTACCGGTCCCATGACTTCGCTCGAACAATCGTCGATACTCAACAAAGGAAGGTTCTCGACCGATTTGGCGAACGGTCCGTTCGATGGCGATAATAGCCGAAAGAAACCTTAGTACCGACGCCCCGGATGCTGAAGACTTAAAGGATTGCCCACATACAGTCCGCCAGAATCAGGTTCGTAGATATCCACTGACCAATGTGGACTAAGGCGTTCCCACTCCTCGTCTTCCATTTTCATCTGCTCGAGTTCTTCTATTTCCTCATCCGACAACGGATCGCGGACGAGCGGCCTATCGAGCCATGCGCGCGCGAAACCGAACCCGAGCACGAGAAGCGCCGTCGGCGGAAAAAAGGCGACGTTGAGAACGCTGGCTGCCGCACTGTTATAGAAGAAGGTTGCCAGCGCGGGAATCGTCAAGGACGCCGCGGCCGTAGCCCAATAGATCGGGATCGCCGCCCACCAGAGCTTGGCATACCATGGCCGCCACAGCCAATCGGCCGCTGCGGGCTGCGGACTTTCCCGCTCCGGGATCGCTGAAAAAGGTTTGTTCTGCATGGCTTGCCTCGCGTTCGAATATACCATGGACGACGACGCATGGGAATTCGGAGTGGTGATGAAACCGAACGAATTCCGTCGGGAGCTATGCGACATGTGCTCCCCTCGCCGATTTCCACTTCTTCGCCACGCCCCTTCTCCTACCTCAGTTTGCGGTGAGCAGGACGAAGGCTAATTCTTCTGCATTGGCGCCGCGGCCCGGCTTGCCACGCAATCGTCGAATATGCAGCGAAGAGTGGCCCGCCCCCGCGCGGAAAGTGCCACATTTGTTCGCCGCGCATCGTGCGGATCTCGTTGGCGTTCGACGATCGCGCGCGCTTCTAGACTTTGGGTCAACCGAACCGCCGTTGCGATCGAAACGCCGCTCGCATAGCCGAGGCTGGATACGGACAATCGTTTGCTGACGGCATCGGCTGAATAAAGCTCGAGCAAGATGATCCAGCTTGCAGGGCTCAGACTGATTTCCCGGATATAGCGGTCCATTATTCGCCGCTCCATGAGCATCTCACGGCAGAAACGCAGCCGGCAGGCTTCGACATCGAAAGCGGGATCATCTTGATGTGCCGCGACATCCGACATGCGCCCAGACAAAGCCCCTGCGTTTGCGGGCGCGAAAAGCCAGATGGGCAGGCGCCGCAGACGAACGCTGCGGCCCGATGCGTGTCTTGCAGAGGCTCGAATATTCTCACCGCCAAAATCGAGCCCCCCATTTGCTTAGGAGCAGGCTGCGAGACGGTCGATTGCGGTCGTTATAATCCCCCGCGCTGGCTGGCAGATTGATGAGCGGCACTAAAGCTGATAAGCGTATAACCACTTAAGCGACTATGAGGATCTGTAGACGATGGGCGAAGTAACCCGCTGGACGGTGAATGTCGCACCGGAAACCGACATCGATGTCCGAACCTATCTTGCGCAGCGGGGCATGAAGAAGGGCGATCTGTCGCGCTTTATTGAAGAGTCGGTGAAATGGCGCCTGCTCGACCTGACGCTGGCCGAGGCCCGCGCCGGTTTCGATGACCTGTCACCGGACGAGATGGATAGTCTGATCGACGAAGCGGTTGCCGACGCGCGTCGGAACTGATGCATGCGCGTCATTATCGACACCAACGTGCTCGTCAGCGCTCTGTTGCATGAACGGTCGCTGCCCTACTGATCTGCCCCCTTCTGAGTGGTCCAAAATTGATGATATTTTGGATGACGAAGGAGATATGGAATGCCGAGCAAGAAGCATCGCCCGGAAGAGATTAT
>PHEM01000128.1 GCA_002842935.1 Alphaproteobacteria bacterium HGW-Alphaproteobacteria-13
CAGCGCAAGGCCATCTTCAACAAACCAGCATCATATTATCCGAAAAGGGGGTCCCTCTTCGACGCCGATCGGGGGTCCCTTTTGAACGCCGTTTGACAACGGAGCAGATCGTGTCGGTTTTGAAGCAGGCGGAGATGGGGCTGCCGGTGAAGGATTTGATCCGGCAGATCGGGATAACCGAACAAACATTTTACCGCTGGAAGCGGCAATATGGCGGTCTGGAATCGGATCAGGTCCGCGAGCTGAAGCAGGTTGTCGAGGAGAATGGGCGGCTCAAGCGGCTGGTCGCTGAGCTGAGCCTCGACAAGGCGGTTTTGCAGGACGTGTTGTCAAAAAAGCTCCCCGGCCAGCGCTCATGAAGGATGTTGTAGCCTATGTCGTGTCGTCGCACGGCTACAGCGAGCGCCGGGCCTGCCAGGTGACACGGCAGCATCGATCGACGCAGCGCAAACCGAGTACGCGGGATCCGCGAACCGAGGTCCGGCAGCGAATGCACGAGATCGTCGCGACGCGGATCCGATACGGCTATCGCCGTGTCCATGTGATGCTGAAGCGTGAAGGCTGGGGCGTTGGCCGCAACGTTGTCTACCGGCTATATCGCGAAGAAGGCTTGGTTTTACGAACCAAACTCCCGCGTCGGCGCAAGATGCTCGTGCACCGGGAGGCGCGTTGCAAGCCCGCTCGGCCGAACGAGGCGTGGAGTCTCGACTTCGTCCATGACGAGCTCAGCAGTGGACAGAAGTTCCGGATGCTGACCGTGGTCGACGTCTTCAGCCGTGAAGCGCTGGCTATCGAGGTTGGACAGCGCCTTCGCGGCGAGCATGTCGTCGATGTCCTCAACCGCCTGGTGCGTCAGCGCGGAGCGCCGCGCTATCTGTTCGCCGATAATGGCAGCGAATTTACCGGGCGACTGGTAGATCTATGGGCTTATCACCATGGTGTTCGGATCGACTTCAGCCGGCCCGGGAAACCGACAGATAACGCCTATATCGAGACATTTAACGGGTCGCTGCGCGACGAGTGCCTGAACCTTCACTGGTTCGCCTCGATCTCCGAGGCGCGGCGGCTAATCGAGGCCTGGAGGGTCGATTACAATGTTAGCCGTCCTCACATGGCCCTTGGCAATCTGACCCCGGCCGAATATCTTGCCGGACCAGAAACTTGGCCTGCCCCGATCGGGGCAGGCCAAGCCGGAAACTAACGCTAGGTCCGGACCACCATCCCCAAGCACTTCAAGGCGTCTATGCACTAACAATCCGATCGGACCACTCGGTGGGGGCCGGTCAAAAATCGGTTCTCATTTCCAAATCCTCCTGATTGAAGCAATTCGGGCATGAGATGCGCCGGGACTCAGAGCCGGCGCTCTCTATGTCCTGAGGACACGGAAAATCCCGCGTCCGGGGAAAAGTTAGGAAAGCCGTTTTACCGTTTCAAGAGTGTGGGCGCCGCTCGGAATGTCGGCGATGGGTCGCGGCAGCAAGCGAAGTTTCCGCATCCCGGGGGGCTGCCGGGAGGCGGGAAACGGTATCCAGTCTGCCCCTTGGTGCAGCTTGGCGGCGAAGGGCAAGTCGAAGACATGCGATCGACGCCGCGCGGCATGGTTGCCGCGAGGCATCCTGACCGCGGAGATTGCAATGACTGTCGAAGGGCCTCTGGCAACGCCTGAAATCGGGAACTGTTACGGAGAGGCGGAGCTCGCCCGTCTTCCGGCGGCGCACCCCGCCGTGACGGCCGACCGGATCGGCGTGCTGCTCGTCAATCTTGGCACGCCCGACGCGCCGACGAGCCGCGCGGTACGGCGCTATCTCGCGGAATTTCTCTCCGACCGGCGCGTGGTCGAACTGCCCTCGCTGATCTGGCAGCCGATCCTGCGCGGGATCGTTCTTGCGGTTCGGCCGCGAAAGTCCGCCAAGGCCTATCGCGAAATCTGGACATCGGAGGGCTCGCCGCTCGCGGCGATCACCCGCCGCCAGGCAAAAGCGCTCCAGGCATCGCTTGGAGGTGATGCGGTGGTTGCGCATGCGATGCGCTATGGCAGCAGCCCGATCGCGGACGGCATCGACGCGCTTCTTGCGGCAGGATGTCGCCGAATTCTCGTCGCGCCTTTATACCCGCAATATTGCGCCGCGACGACCGCGAGCGTGAGCGATGCGGTCCAGGCGCATATGGCGCGCCTGCGCTGGCAGCCGGCGCTGCGCATCCTTCCACCCTATCATGATGACGATCGCCATCTCGAGGCGCTGGCGTCGTCGCTCGGACGTGCGATCGGTGGCCTCGACTTCGTGCCCGACACGATCGTTGCAAGCTTCCACGGCATGCCCGAGCGCACCTTGCATCTCGGCGATCCCTATCATTGCATGTGCCTCAAGACCGCGCGCCGGTTGGGCGAGGTTCTGGGGAAGACTGTCGTGCCGAGCTTTCAGTCGCGCTTCGGCAAGGCCAAATGGCTGACACCGGCAACCGACATGATGCTCGAGGCGCTCGGCCGCGAAGGCCGGTCGGTGGCTGTGATCGCGCCGGGGTTCGCCGCCGATTGCCTCGAGACCCTTGAGGAAATCGCTATCCGCGGCCGCGAGCAGTTCCTTGCCGCCGGCGGCCGCCACTTCGCTTATATACCCTGTCTCAACGACAGCGATGTCGGGATGGACATGCTCACCGCCCTGGTCAGGAGCGATCTTTCGGGCTGGCTTTGAGGGCTTTCGATAAGCGGGGCCGCGCTGCGCCAACAGACGTCGCGCGGCCCCGGTGATGTATCAGGCGGGAAGCAGCACGCCGTCGATGACGTGGATCACGCCGTTCGACTGGAGAACGTCGGCGGGGCCAATCTTCGCCGTGCCGCCCTTGGCGTCGCTCACATACCAGCTGCCATCCTTCTCCCAGACGGCGAGCTTGGCGCCCTGCACCGTCGTGAGCACCGCCTTGCCGCCATTGGCCTTGGCCTGCGCCGCAATATCGGTCGCGGTCAGGCGGCCCGGCACGACATGGTAGGTCAATATGCCCGTCAGCATCGCCTTGTTCTCGGGCTTGAGCAGCGTATCGACTGTGCCGGCGGGAAGCTTGGCGAAGGCGGCGTTGGTCGGTGCAAAGACCGTGAACGGGCCGGCGCCCGAGAGCGTCTCGGCGAGGCCGGCGGCCTTGACCGCCGCGACCAGTGTCGTGTGATCTTTGGAATTGGCGGCATTTTCGACGATGGTCTTGGTCTCATACATCGCGGCGCCGCCGACCATCGGGTTCTTGGCGGCCGCGATGCCGCCGGCAAGCGCGAGCGCTGCTGTAGCAAGCGAAAGCGAGATACGGGAAATAGCCATTGGTCATTCCTTTTCGAATGTTCGTCCCGGGGGGATAGGACAGGCGTGAATTTAGGCGCCCCGCCCTGCCGGGGCGACCTGTCCTTTGGGGCGGGTTCTCCGGTCCGGCAGAGGCGGCCTTCGCCGCTAGCGATATCGGCAGTTTTCCTTCCGAACCGCTGGAGGCAAACCGGCGGCAGGCTGAACCATCGACGCAGCCGGGCGAGAAGGGGGCTTGCATGCCATTCGAGGGATCGTTCGAAGACCGGCTGGCGCTACGCGACCTGCTCGACACCTATGCCGACGCGGTCAACCGGGCAGACAGCGAAGCCTGGGCCGCGACCTGGGACGAAGGCAGCCTATGGTCGCTTCCCGGTTTCGGGATTTTCGAGGGCAAGGCGACAATCGTCGACACCTGGCGCGCGGCGATGCGCGCCTTTCCCGACATCGTCTTTCGCGCTTGGCCGGGTTTGATCGAGGTCCGTGAAGAAAAGGCGGCCATGCGGTCCTACACCGAGGAAATCTTCCTGCGAGACGGCGCGCTTCACCGGACCCTCGGCATCTATGACGACGTCTGCCGCCGGGTCGATGGCAGGTGGCTGTTTGCAGAGCGGCGGTTCCGGCCGTTGCCGCAGCTTTCAAGAACCGAGGTGCAGGCATGAAGATCCTGATCTAGGCGGTCATCGATATCGATCCCGAGGCGCGCGGAGAGGCGCTGGCCGGCGCACGCGGCTGGATCGACGGCGCGCTCGTACAGCCAGGCTGTCTCGCTTACGACTGGACCGCCGATCCGCATGTGGCGACGCGCATCCACGTGTTCGAGGAATGGCACGGCGAAGCTGCGCTCGCCGCGCATCTGGCCGGGCCGCAGTACAGGGGAATGCTGGGGCATATCGGCGCATTTGGCGTGCGCGCGTCGTCGAGCCGCAAATTCGCGGTGTCGCGCGAAGGCCCGGTTTACAACAGCCAAGGCGTGGCAAGCGCCGGCTTCGACTAGCCGCATGACCTTCCTTCGCTAGCCGCGCAGTGCTTCCCAGGCAGCCAGCGCCCGCGCCCGCGCCGCCTCGTGACCGACAAGCGGTGGCGGATACTTTGGTACCCGCGCATCCTGACCATGGGCCGCGACGATCTCGGTGTCCGACAGATGCGCAAGTTCGGGAACATAAGCGCGGACATAGTCGCCCATCGCGAACCGTTCGCTCTGGAGTAGCGGCGACATGATGCGCGAGAAGACTGGCGCGTCGACGCCGGTGCCCGCGACATATTGCCAGTTCATCGCGTTCGAGGCGAGATCGGCGTCGAGCAGCGTATCCCAGAACCAGCGCTCTCCCCGGCGCCAGTCGATCAGCAGATGTTTGACGAGGAAGGAGGCGGTGACCATCCGGACCCGGTTGTGCATCCATCCCATATTCCAGAGCTGACGCATACCCGCGTCGACGATTGGGTAGCCGGTCCGTCCCCGGGTCCAGGCGGTGAAGTCCCGGTCGGCTTCGGGGCCGCTCCGCCAGCCGAAATCATCGAAGGTGGGGCGCCCGTTCCGATCGCCATAATCGGGCATCTGGTCGACGAGATTGATGCCATGTTCGCGCCAGCCGAGCTCCGATCGAAAGGTCTCGGCGCCAGCATCGTCGCGCTCGCCGAGCGCATGCCAGATCGACCGGGGGCTGATTTCGCCGAAATGAAGATGCGGCGACAGCCGCGATGTCGCGGGGAGCGAGGGATAGTCGCGGCGGGCCTTATAGGCGCCAGTCGCCAAATCCCGAGGCCCAGTCGGGGCTTATCGGGGTCAGGCCCCAATCGGCGAGATTGTCCGACGCCGGCCAGGCCCGAGGCGGCGGAATATGGTCGGGCGCCGCATGGGGAAGGGCGGGCGGCATGCGCTCCAGCAGCGCGCGATACCATGGCGTGAAGACGCGGTAGCGCGCGCCTTGCGCATTGGTGATGCTCTCGGGCGGCGCAAGATAATTGCCGTCGTGGAGTCGCAGTTCGAGCCTGGCGTCTATCGCTTCCTCGCAGTGCCGCCACCAGGGCTCGTAGCAGCGGGTCGCGTGCACCCTTGTGCTGCCGGCTTCTGCCGCGACGCTTTCGACTATTTCGGCGACAGCGCCGCAGCGCAGGACGAGGCGGCTGCCGCGTTTGCGAAGGCTCGCATCGAGTGCAGCGAGACTGTGATGCAGCCACCAGCGCTGCGCGCCCCCGATGGCGCGCGTTTCGGGGCTCTCGTCATCCAATATATAGAGCGGAATGACCGGGCCTTCGGCAATCGCTGCGAGGAGCGCCGGATGGTCGGTGGTGCGGAGGTCCTGGCGAAGCCACAAGATGGCGGGGGGCATGGCGGCGGTTTCCCTTTTTGGCGGGCCGTGGTGCGGGCAGTCGCTGGTTCTGCCATCGGGCACGCTCCCCCCTCCGCAAAAGATGACCTTTCGGGAAGCCCGGACGGTGCGCACTCGCATTGGCGGGGATGTCCATGCGGAGGATTGGGCGGTGCGACATGGTGTCGCACCGCCCGGCGATGAACAATCACCGCCCCCCGCCGCGGCCAGGCGTAGGTCGCAAGGCGCTGGCCGCCGGCAGAACCGGAATGTCGATCCGCTCAGCCTGACATGGCATCTTCCGTGGCGCCATCAAGCCCGGAAAATTTCGGGTGTCCCCCGCTCTCGTAGCGGCGGTCGTCCATCCTGACCCCGATGTCGCCGAGAATGAGGCGCGCCGTCGCCTTCGCGCTCGCGACGACACCCGGAATGCCTGCGCCGGGATGGGTCCCCGCGCCCGTAAAATAGAGATTTTCGATGCGCGCGTCGCGGTTGTGTCCCCGAAAATAGGCGCTCTGCAGCAGAGTTGGCGTAAGGCTGAAGGCGCTCCCGAGATGCGCGGCGAGATCCTGTTCGAAGTCCGGCGGCGCATACTGGATTTGCGTGACGATCCGCGCGCCAAGGTCCGGGATCAGGCGCCGCTCGATCTCGGCGATGATGCGCTTCGCGAGGTTGGGGCCTTCGACCTCCCAGTCGAGCGGCGCATGGCCGCGATGCGGAACCGGCGCAAGCGCATAGAAGCTGCTGTGGCCCGCCGGCGCAACGCCCGGATCGCTTGCGCTCGGATGATGAAGGTAGAGCGAAAAATCTTCGGCGAGCCCGCCATTCCGGTAGATATCGTCGAGAAGCCCGCGATAGCGCGGACCGAAGAGGATCATATGGTGGGGGATCTCGGGGAAGGTGCCGCGCACACCCAGATGGAGGACGAAGAGGCTCGGCGACCAGTTCTTGCGCGCGAGGCGTCCGGCCTCGCGCTTGCCTCGCGGATGCGCAAGCAGGTCGCGGTAGCTGTGCATGAGGTCGGCGTTCGAGGCGACGAGATCGGCGCG
Source organism: Alphaproteobacteria bacterium HGW-Alphaproteobacteria-13 (assembly GCA_002842935.1). Classification (GTDB taxonomy): domain Bacteria; phylum Pseudomonadota; class Alphaproteobacteria; order Sphingomonadales; family Sphingomonadaceae; genus Sphingopyxis. The sequence goes on from PHEM01000128.1 coordinate 6,649, forward strand.
CGCTGTGAAGCCGCTCCGCGTCATGATGCCGGTTACCCGGTCCCCTTCGGTTTCGATGCGGGCAACGGGATCGCCGAGCCTCAGCGTGCCCCCGAGACGCTCGAACAGCGTGGCCATGCCGGCGACGAGCCGGTTGGTGCCGCCGCGCGCATACCAGACGCCGCCATCCTGCTCGAGCTTGTGGATGAGCGCATAGATGCTGCTCGTCGCCATCGGGTTTCCGCCGACGAGCAGGGTGTGAAAGGACAGCGCCTCGCGCAGCTTTTCGCTCCGCACATAGCCTGCGACGGTTTGATAGACCGAGCGCCAGGCCCGGTGCCGCACAAGCGCCGGCGCCGCCTTCAGCATCGAGCGGAAGTCGAGAAAGGGGACCGCGCCGAGCTTCACATAGCCTTCCTCGTAAACCGACGCGGAAAAGCCGAGAAACCGCTCATATCCCGCGACATCGGCGGGATAGAGCGCGGCGATCTGGCGGGCGAGCGCCTCCTTGTCATTGCCATAGTCGAAGATCGATCCGTCGGGCCAGCTCAGCCGGTAAAAGGGCGAGACCGGGACGAGGTCGACATCGCGCTCGAGCCGCTGACCGCTCAGCGCCCAGAGCTCGTCAAGACAGGCCGGGTCGGTGATGACCGTCGGCCCGGCGTCGAAGGTGAAACCGTCCTTCTCGAAGACATAGGCGCGGCCGCCCGGTCGGTCGCGCGCTTCGACGAGCAGCGTATCGAGGCCCGCCGACTGGAGACGGATGGCGAGGGAAAGGCCGCCGATGCCCGCTCCGATCACGATTGCGCGCGTCATCGCGGTGCCTCCGCTGCGATCGCAGCGCCGAGAACATGCCCCGACAGCCAGGCATATTCGGCAAAGCCATGGTAGAGCCAGTCGCCGCAGGCGCCGAGGCCGATGGCAGGGTTCCAGAGCAGCTTCAGATCCTGTCCCGATGGCTGAGAGAATAGCCAGCGATGGGCCGCGATATGGCTTGGGGCGGGCAAGTTGCGGCCGGCGACCTTTTCGAGTTCGGCAAGCAGCAGACGTGCGACGCTCGCGCTTTCGCTGGTCAGGTGCGCTTCCGACCAGGTCCAGTCGGCTTGCACCACCCACCGTTCGCCCGGCGCGCGTCCGGGCTTGGCGCTGTCGCGTGCCGCGGTCACGAGTGAGCCCGCGCCGCGAAGGAAATCGGGGAGCTCCTCGATCCGTTCCTCGAAGGCGAACATCGCGGTCCAGCAAGGATTATAGCGCACCGCCATGGCCTCGCGCGCCATCTCGAAATCATGGAGCGACAGAAGCGGGGCGGCCTGCTCGGCCGGAATGGCGATCACCGCCGTATCGAATTTGCCGAGCCGCTTGGCTTCGCTGTGGAGCGTCCAGCCGGCGCGGGATCTGGTCAGGGCCGTGACCGGTCGTGACAGGCGGACATCGAGATCGTCCGCGAGGGCTTTGAGCGGCGCGGTCATGGTCGGCCTGCCGACCCAGCTGTCCGCGCCCGCGACCGGCCAGCGCGCCGCGAGACCCGCTTTCTCCCACGCGGCGACCAGCCTCGTAAAACCTTCGGAGCGCGCCGTGAAATGCGTTGCGCCATGATCGAATGCGACCCCGGGATCGCCCGGCTCCGCGCGGCGGGTCGCGAGGCGGCCGCCGATGCCGCGGGATTTGTCGAAAAGCGTTGCCTCCAGCCCGGCATCGCGCAGCCGCCGCGCACAGGCGAGCCCGGCAATGCCGGCTCCAATGATCGCGACCCGCATCAGACCTTGGTCTCGCGGTCGCCGCGATGGCACGCACGATGGCCAGCCGCCGCCGGTGAGCCTGCCCGTGCCGTCGACATGCGGGGCGTCATGCGCAATTTTTTCCGGTTCGTCGCATTTGTCATCGGCGCAGGCTTGCATGAGCAAGGGGAAGTGTCGCAACATGTCCCTTGGGGCATCCAGGGGTGAGCGGGCGGATATTATGTCATTGAAGACAATGATCGCGTCTAGCCCGATCGCCGCGGTGATCAGCGATCCGCGCCTCCCCGATAACCCGATCGTCGAGTGCAATGCGGCTTTTTCGGCGCTCACCGGCTATGGACCGGAGGAAATCGTCGGGCGCAATTGCCGCTTCCTCGCCGGCCCCGCTACCGAAGCCGAACTGACCGAAACTTTAAGGATCGCCATCCGGGAGCAGAGGCCGGCTCTCGTGGAGATCCTCAACTACCGGAAAGACGGAACGCCCTTTCGCAATGCCGTGCTGGTAGCGCCGATTTTCGGCCCCGACGGAACTCTTGAGTATTTTCTCGGCTCGCAAATCGAGATCGACGAGGCGGGCGAGGCGGTGGGAGGACGGAGCGCGCGGGCGCGGGCGCAGATCGAGGCGCTCTCGCCGCGGCAGCGCGAGGTGCTGAAGCTGATGGCGAGCGGCCAGCTCAACAAGCAGATCGCGTTCACGCTGTCGCTGTCGGAGCGCACGATCAAGATGCACCGCGCTGCGCTGCTGCGCGCGCTCGGCGTCGAAACGACGGCCGATGCGATCCGGCTCGCGGTCGAGGCCGGCTTCTAGGCACCGATCTACCTTCCCTTTGAGGCATATGGGAGATCGCGCCGCCGCCGATTAAGCATCCGATAGCCGAAGCAATTTCATAGCCGGGAAGGGCAGCATTTGAGCGGTAAGCGCGCATTGGTGATTGGAAGCGGTGGCGGCATCGGCGCCGCGCTTGTCGATCAACTTGTCGTATCGGGTCGATTTGACCGCGTCTATGCAGGAAGCAGGCGGCCCGAGGCGTCGAACGATCCCAGTGTGAAACGGCTGACGACGGATATACTGGATGACGACACGCTGGCCGAAGCGGGTCGTCAAATCGCGAATGAGGGTGCTCTCGACCTGCTCATTGTCGCGACAGGGCTGCTGCATCGCGGGACCGATATCCGTCCCGAAAAGAGCCTTCGGCAGCTCGACGCCTCAGTTATGGCCGAGGTGTTCGCGATCAACAGCGTCGGGCCCGCGCTCGTCGCAAAGCATTTTCTTCCCTTGCTTGCCCGGCGACAACGAGCGGTCGCGATATTTCTTTCTGCTCGCGTTGGTTCGATCGCGGATAACCGACTTGGCGGATGGCACAGCTACCGCGCTTCCAAGGCGGCGCTCAATGCCTTGGTGCGCTGTTTCGCGATCGAGCTCGGCCGCAGCAATCCCGAAGCGATCGTCGCGGCGCTGCACCCCGGAACAGTCGACACGCCGCTTTCGGAGCCGTTTCAGGCGCGAGTAGCTGAATCATCGCTCTTTAGTGCGGACAAAAGTGCGATGCACATTATGGCCGTATTTGACCAGCTGTCGTCGAGGGATAGCGGCGGGTTTTACGGCTGGGATGGAAGGCCGATCCCGTATTGACGAGCAGGAAGCCGCTTCAAGTGTCTCCGCCTCTTTGCCTATCCGCTTTAGCGAACACTGTGCCAGAAGCAGACCGACGGCAATCGTTGAGAGTTTCAGACGCCGTTAGGCGTCAGAAAGTCTTCGATGCCCGAACCGCGGGGATCATGGGCTGAGCTATGGGGAAAGCGGCTTTGCGCAGATCGTGGGGTAGCCAGGTGCTGCCCAAAAGCGGACGTGCGCGATAGCGGACCGTCTGGATTTAGGTTGCGAAAGCGGACGTCGAAAAGCGGACGGGCCGATTTTGATTGGTGACACGCCTCGAAGAGGAGATCCGGATCGGCAAAGGCGGGACCCTGGCGGCGCAGCCGCGTTTGAGCACTCACTGTCGCGCCATTTCCATTTTTGCGTCAGTGCCGATGTCAAGCAATCGTGCAATCTCGTCGGACGTTCGCTGCACGGCAAGCTTTAGCGCCTCGTCGATGTGGACATAGTCTTGAGTTACATTCTGCGAGGCATGACCCAGCATTGCCCGGATCGTAAGCTCGGAGAATCCCAAATCTCCGGCAACGCTTCCGAAGGTATGGCGAAGCGTATGCGGTGTAACTCCCGTGATACCCGCCAAGCCGCAAACCCGTTTCAGGCAGTCGCTAACAGCCGTGAATGGGCCATCGCCCGCTGCGGACGGAAAGAAGTGGGAATTGCCGACTATCTCCACCTGAGCTTCCAGAATGCGGATGGCGGCCGGTCCGATCGCTCTTACTTGCGCTCCGCCCTTGGTGTCCGGAAAGACAACGTATCCGCGATCGGCATGGAGCCAGGCTCGCTGCATTGCTTGCGCTTCTTGCCGCCGATAGCCGGTGAGCAATAGTCCTCGCAACACACCGAGGGCGATCGGGTTCTCCCCATTGGCTTCAGCATAGGCGATCGCCTTTCCCATCATCATGATCTCGGCCACGCTCAAACGACGAGTCCTTTTCTTTCCCGCGAGCTTCTTTGCTCCCAGCGTCGGATGGACCTCGAGCAGGCCTTTGTGCTTCGCATGACCAATGATTGCCTGGAGCGTTCCGACGCAGCGACCCGCGACGCCGGGACCGCCGGTCGCCCTGCCACCGCGGCCTCCGGTGCGCGGCTTGGCAGTCTTTCCGTTCTTCACATCGGTCTGCATCTGTTCGACATCGGCAATTTTCAGATGCTTCACGACACGTTTTCCGAGCAGCGGGACGATGTGCGTCTTTATGCGACTCTCGTCCATGTCGAGCGATGATGACTTTATCGGAAGGCTTTTTCGTCCGAGGATGTTCCCGGCCCGTGCTTCAGTGAGATACCAATCGCACATCTCGGCCACCGTCATGCCGTTGCGCGACTGCCGGACCTTGTCCGCTGGATCTCCGCCGACGATGACCTCCGCCAACTTCAGCCGCGCGAGATCACGCGCTTGCTCGACGGTGAGCACGCCAAAGCGGCCCAGGTTCATGCGCCGCTGAATGCCCTCGGCATTGCGGTATTGAACGATGAAGGTCTTCAGGCCCGATGGGAGAACGCGAAGTCCGAATCCCTTAATCTCGGTGTCCCAATAGATGAGTTGTTTCGAGGCGGGCGATACCACCGCGTCGATCGTACGCTTTGTCAGCTTGCTCGTCGGCATGTTGCCCCTCCTCTTGCTGACAAAATCTCAGATCACGCAATTGTCAGCAAATTGTCAGCGCTGAACGGTACTCCAGCGGCTAGTCGAGGATAGGGCGTCGTAGAGATAATCTCAAGAAAATAAGCAATTATGGGGCAGTGGCGTAGAAAAGGAAGAAATCGAAAAGTGTCACGATCAAGTTGCCAAGGTTGGGGTCGAGGGTTCGAATCCCTTCGCCCGCTCCAGTATTTTCAACGACTTACGGGCCATGCAGCAAGGCTTCGCTTCGAGCGCCCCACCGTATCCCCACTAATTGGCTTGCCAAAGGCCGGTGCTCTTGCGTCCGGTTAGTGCAGCGTCTTTTTCATCTGACACTTATTGCCGGATGGGGGAGGGGGGTGAATCTCCGCTGGATCACAACGTCAATCGGGGCGCTTGTCCGGCTACAGAAAAAAATCAAAAATCGGGCCTATGCTTCTGGTTCGGGCGGCGCATTGCCTATTGGCGGCATTTCCGTAGTCAGCAGGGCTATATCGCACCTCAGGGCAAGGCAGAGGCGATACAGGACGGTGAAGGTGACATTGCGCTCCCCTCGCTCGATAGCGCCGAAATAGGAGCGGTCCACTTCCGCCACCAGTGCCAGTTCTTCCTGCGTAAGCCCTATGCGCTTGCGTTGCGCCCGGATGCGGCGACCGAGGTCATAAAGGATTTTCTCCGCGTCCATAGATCAGTATGGACTGCAAATGCGGACTTTCAGTCCACGGGCATTTTTATCTCAATTTGGCGGTTAGAGAGTTAGGGAGGGATGATGGCTGACATCGCTTGGATGGAATTGGCTCGCGATGCGGCGGTGTCGGCGGGCACCCTTGGCGCCTTCCTTCTTGGGAGGCTTGCGGCTCCGGGTGAGCATGATAATTGGGCGACCATGCTTGGCAGCATTTTTGTCGGAGCAGGCATGATTTCAGTATGGTTTGTCAGCGAGGATGGCCACAATCTCCTGTATTGGATTATGTTATTCGGTGGATTTATGTTGCTCGGAACATTAAACAGGCCGAAGCCTTCCCGGCGATAATCTGAACGCGATAAAGTATGTCCGTTATTTCTCGTAGTATTGTAAATTATTGATAAGAAACTCTTATGCCCTCCCTTATATGAGGGATAGGTGGGTAGTAATCTGTCTATTGTTAATTGATTATTGGACAGAATGAGAAGGCCTCTTTGTAGGCCTGCGCCATCTCTTCTCGGAGGTCAGTTTCATTGCTTTTAGGGGCTATGAAGGAATCATGGACAGGAAGGGCCGTTATCCCGCATTCCCGCATGTTCGTGATGATGGCTAAGGCGAGGTCGGAATCCTGCCGCTGAAGGCGCAAGCCCGCGCCCGTGCCGAATGCGTCGATGATAGATTCATGCTTTTCCTCGATCATCCTACGGACATTGGGGCGCGTGAAGGGCTTGAACGAAAATCCCTCGATCTTGGCTCTTTCCGGTTTCCCGTCGCTATCTCCGTTGATGAGGGCCTGCATCAATGCCTTGACCCCTTCCCGATAATGCTTCGCTTCTAATCCCTCTTTCTTCTCGTGCGCTACGAGGAGGGGCAAGGAATAGGGATCGTCGCGGTAGTCGATTCCCCGTTCATGGTAGAGCATGTCAAACGGCGTTCAAAAGGGACCCCCGATCGGCGTCGAAGAGGGACCCCCTTTTCGGATAATATGATGCTGGTTTGTTGAAGATGGCCTTGCGCT
>PHEM01000129.1 GCA_002842935.1 Alphaproteobacteria bacterium HGW-Alphaproteobacteria-13
AAATCTGATCCATCGTCCCGTTCGTGTCGAGCGAAGTCGAGACACCCATCGGTGTGGCGCAAGGCCGATGGGTGTCTCGACTTCGCTCGACACGAACGGAATTGGAGGGATGCAGATTAACGGCACGCTGCCCTAGCGGGCGAATGCCGGGCGGCGCATCAGCGCGGCGAGCCGCGCCTTGACGGACGCCCGCAGCGCGTGGAGCCGCAACCGGCGCAGCGCGTCGCGGCCGCTTTCGCTGCGCAGCGCGTCGTCGATCCGGCGATGCAGCCGCGTCAGGCGATGAAAACGGGAATTGACGGACATGAATAGGCCTCCTGCTTTGAGCTTGCTCAACACAGGCGACTCCGATGCCGGACCCGCATATCGAGGAAAGACAGGGCCGTCGGAGCATCGGTGTCACCCGATGCGGTCCGACATCGCGCGGGCGGGATGATCCCGCCAGCGCCAGAGGGGCCCGGCCCGCATGTATGATGATCTAGGAAACCGACGAGCGTCTTGCAAGTTCCCTTGCGCGCGCCCCGCCCTATTCCTTTGGCATCAGCTTCATCGCCAGCGCCGTCAGCGCCTCTGTCGCGGTCGCGATGACGGCGGGCGCGTCGGGCGCCCAGAAAGGCGAATGGAGGCTCGGCAGCGAGCGCCCTTCCTTCCGCGCGGCGTCATATTCGGCCTGCGGGACGCCGCCGACCCAGAAGATCAGGCTCTTGATCTCCTTGTCGTCGCGCGAAAAGCGGCCGAAATCCTCGCCGCCCATCACGGGCGGCATCCGCACGACGCGCTCCGTGCCGAAACGGGTGGTCAGATGCGCCGCCATCGCTTCCGTGAAGTCGGGGGTGTTGAAGGTCGAGGGCGTATATTCCGTCTTGTCGACCGCCACTTCGGGCATCCGGTCCTCCGGCACGCCCGCCGCGATCGCTTCGCCGCGCGCGATGCGCGCGATGCCGTCCAGCAGATGATCGCGCACCTCGTCGGTATAGCTGCGCACCGTCAGTTGCAGCCGCGCCTCGTCGGGGATGATGTTATGCTTCGCCCCGGCGTGGAAGCTGCCGACCGTCACCACGCCGCTGTCGAGCGGGCTGATCTCGCGCGCGACCAGCGTCTGCAAGGCGGAGACGATCCGGCTCGCCAGCACGATCGGGTCCCTGGTCGTGTGCGGATAGGCGCCGTGCCCGCCGACGCCCTTCACCAATATATCGACGCTGTCGACATTGGCGAGCGCATGGCCGGGCGTGTAGCCGATCCATCCCGCCGGAAACTGCGCCGCATCGTGGAAGGCGAGCGTATAGTCCGGGCGGGGAAAGCGCGTGTAAAGCCCGTCCGCGAGCATCATCCGCGCGCCCGCTCCGCGCTCTTCCGCCGGCTGGCCGATCATCACCAGCGTCCCCGACCATTTGTCGCGATGCGCCGCCATCAGCCGGGCGGCGCCGATCCATGCCGTCATGTGCGTGTCGTGACCGCAGGCGTGCATCACGCCCGTCTCCACGCCTTCGGGCGTCGTCACGCGGACCTTCGACGCGCCCGGCAGGCCGGTCTGCTCGGTCACGGGCAGCCCGTCCATGTCGGCGCGCAGCAGCACGACGGGACCGGGTCCGTTCTTCATCACCGCGACGACGCCCGTGCCGCCGACCTTTTCAGTGACCTCGAAGCCCAGCCTGCGCGCTTCCGCCGCCAATATCCCCGCCGAGCGGAACTCCATGAAGCTGAGTTCGGGATGCGCGTGGAAATCCTTATAGATTTCCATCAGCGACGGCATCTGCTGCCGCACGTCGCCGCCCAGGTCCTGCGCCCCGGCAGGAACCGCCAGCGTCAGTGCCAGCACCGCCGCGCTCGCCCGGAATATCCGCATCATCCCCCTCTCCCTCTTTTTCCGTCAGCCCGCGGGAACCAGCTCGATCACGTCGAGCAGCGATTCATAGGCGGGCGCGGGCAGCACCAGCCGCCAGCGATTGTCGCCGATCCGTTCGACCAGCCCAGCCATGTCGCGCATCCGGTCGGAGCCATAGCTGACCGGCAGCGATTCATCGCCCAGCACCAGCGTGCCGAGGAACACCTGCCGCCTCAGATTGTCGGGAAAGATCAGCCCGACGGGCCGCTGCGAACCCGTCAGCTTGGTCAGGCTGGACAGCCCCTGCTCCACAGCGACACGGCAGCGGAACCAGCCATAGGCGATATAGGACAGCCCGCCGCGTCCCCCGGCGCCGACCTTGATCGTCCGGCAGCGATAGTCGCCCGCAGGCAGATGGGCGTTGGGCAGCGCCGCCAGCGGCTGAAGCAGCACGCCTTCGCGGTCGATGTCCGCGCCGAAACCATTGGCGCGCGCGTCGGCGAGCGCCGCCGTCCAGCTGCTGTGCCAGTTGCGAATCCGCTGCCTGTCCTGCTCGGTCGCCGTCGCGCGCCAGCCGCCGTCGGCTTCGGCTTGCGGCGCGTCGGCGGCCGACGGCGGAATCGGCGGCACGGTGCGGCAGGCACCTAGCGATGCCGCCGCCCCCAGCGCCAGCGCGACATATGATGCGGTGCGACCCCTCATGTCCTTTATCCCTTCCATTCCTTTTATGGACGCGAGCTTAGGGGGCCGAGGGGCAATGCTCAACCCGTCAGGCGGCAGTCCAGCCGCCATCGACGCTGAGGTTGGCGCCCGTGATGTTCGCCGCCTCGTCGCGCGTCAGGAAGGCGGCGAGCGCCGCGACCTGCTCGATCGTCACGAACTGCCTGGTCGGCTGGCTGGCGAGCAGCACATCGTTGATGACCTGATCGCGCGTCAGCCCCCGCGCCTTCATCGTGTCGGGAATCTGATTTTCGACCAGCGGCGTCCAGACATAGCCGGGGCTGATGCAATTGACGGTGACGCCCGCGTCGGCGACTTCGAGCGCGACGGTCTTGGTCAGCCCGACCAGTCCGTGCTTCGCGGTGACATAGGCCGATTTGAAGGGCGAGGCGACGAGCGAATGCGCCGACGCCGTGCCGATGATCCGCCCCCAGCCCTTTCGCCGCATCCCCGGCACGGTGTGGCGGATGGTGTGGAAGGCGGCGCTGAGGTTCAGCGCGATGATCGCGTCCCATTTTTCGACCGGGAAATCCTCGACCGGCGAGACGAACTGCATCCCCGCATTGTTCACCAATATGTCGACGCCGCCCAGCTCGCCCTCGATACGCGCGAACATGGCGGCGATGGCGTCGGGGCGCATCAGGTCGGCGGCGTCGTGGATCGCCTTGCCGCCGCTGAGTTCCTCCAGCCCCTTGCGCTCGGTCTCGATCGCGTCCGCGTCGCCGAAGCCGTTGATGACGAGGTTCGCGCCCGCCGCCGCCAGCGCCCGGGCGATGCCCAGCCCGATGCCCGACGTCGATCCCGTGACGAGGGCAGTCTTTCCTTTGAGATGCATGATCGATCCTTGAAACCGGCAATGAATGGCCGTCTGGTGCACGCCGCGCGGCATCATTGCAAGCGGGCTGGCGCCGCGAAGCCTCTTCCAATTGGCGGGCGCTGCTGTAACAGGGAACGGCATTTTTTTCGCTGGAAGGACCGCCATGCGCCTCGACGATTATGATCCCGGCGACGATATCCGCGACCTCGGCCGGGGCGGCGGCAGGGGATTCGGCGGCGGCGGGGGCGGCGGCATGGGTGGACTGCTCATCGGCCTGCTGCCCATGCTGCTGGGCCGCAAGATGGGATGCGGGACGATCCTGATCCTGGGCGCGCTGGCCTTCCTGTTCTTCGGCGGCGGCCTGCAAAGCCTGACCGGCGGCGGCGGTACCGCCGACCCGATGGCCGACAGCCGCGGCGCGCAGGCCGAAGGCGTGGCCTGCGACACGGCGGCGGAACGCTTTGCCTGCAATGTCTTCGGATCGACGCATCAGGTGTGGGGCAATCTGATCAGCGGCTATCGCAAGCCGACGCTGTATTTCTATTCGCACAGCGTCGACCGGACCGGCTGCGGTTCCGCCAGTTCGGCGATGGGACCCTTTTATTGCCCCGCCGACCAAGGCGTCTATCTCGACACCGATTTCTTCCGCGAGTTGGAAGGCAAGTTCGGCGCGGCGGGCGACGCGGCGCAGGCCTATGTCGTCGCGCACGAGGTCGGCCACCATATCCAGACTGTCACCGGCATTTCCGATCAGGTCCGCCGCGCGCAGCAGCACGCCTCGCAGGCCGAAGGTAACGCGCTTCAGGTCCGCATGGAGCTTCAGGCCGATTGCTATGCGGGCGTCTGGGCGAACCGCGCCCGCACCCGCGACGGGCAGAGCGTGATGGAACCCGGCGACATGGAGGAAGCGATGCGCGCCGCCAATGCGATCGGCGACGACACGCTGATGCGCTCGGCGGGCCAGCGACCCGTGCCCGAAAGCTTCACGCACGGCACCAGCGAGCAGCGCATGACCTGGCTACGGCGGGGATTGCAGACGGGCGACGCGCGCCAATGCGACACGTTCAGCGCGGCGATTTGAGCGGGGAAGCCGATGAGCAAGGCGCCGTGGCGCCCCTTCCATAACAATCTTCTCCTCCGTTTGTGCTGAGCTTGTCGAAGCACCGTTCTTCCTTTTGCTGCGTCGAAAGAAAGAACGGCGCTTCGACAAGCTCAGCGCGAACGGTTTGAAATACATGGACGCCGCTCCCTTGCATCACGTCGATGGCGCGTTAAACCGCTTTCATGCGAAACCCCGTTCTGATCAGCGCCTTCGCGCTTTCCGCCGCCTTGTCCGCCCCGGCATCCGCCCGGCCGATGACTGACGTCGATCTGGCGACCCTGAATCGCGTCGCAGCGCCCGCTGCGTCGGCTGATGGGCGCTGGATCGCGTTCCAGATGACCGAGACGGAAGGCGAGAGCTACCAGCGCTCGACGGGCCTGTGGCTGATCGACCGCAACGCCAGGGGCGCGGAACCAGTGCGGATCGCCGACACGCCGGGGAAGAATGAAAGCGATCCCGCCTTTCATCCCGACGGCAGCCTCTTCTTCCTCTCCAATAGCTCGGGCAGCGATCAGGTCTGGCGCATCGATCCCAAAGGCGGCGGCGCGGCGCAAGTCACCGACACAAGAGCCGATGTCGCAGGTTTCAAGATTTCGCCGGACGGCAAACGTCTGCTCGCATGGGGCGACATAGCCCGCGAATGCACGGACTTCGGCTGCGACGCCGCCGACAAGAGCGAACGCCCCGGTCCCGGAACCGGCCGCCTCTACAAGGACGGCGTGGGCTTCGTCCGCCATTGGGATAGCTGGGAAACCCCCGGTACCTACAGCCGCCCCTTCGTCTTCGATCTGGAAGGCGGCAAGGCGACCGCCGCCCGCGCCGTGGACAGCGGCCTGATCGGCGACAGCCCGTCGAAACCCTTTGGCGGCGGCGAGGAACTGGCGTGGGGAGCCGACAGCCGCACCGTCTATTTCACGCTGCGCAAGGCCGACCGGGCCGAGCCGACGTCCACCAATCTCGACATCTACAGCTGGCTGGTCGACAGCCGGATGATGCCCGTCAACCTGACGCAGGCGAACGAGGCGACCGACACGCTGCCCACTCCCTCACCCGACGGCAAGTGGCTGGCCTATGCCGCGATGGCGCGGCCGGGCTATGAATCCGACCGGCAAGTGCTGATGCTCCGCAATCTGGACAATGGCGAGACACGGGCGCTGACCGAAGCCTGGGACCGCTCGGTCGCCTCGATCGCCTGGGCGCCCGACGGCAAGTCGCTCTATGTCACGGCGCAGGACCTGCTCGACACGCCCGTCTTCCGCGTCGATGCCGCCAGCGGCAAGGTTGAGCGGCTGCGCGCGAGCACCGAGCAATGGGAAGGCTCCATCGGCAACGTCACGCCCCTGCCCGGCGGCGCGCTTCTCTATTCGCGTAACAGTATCGCGGTCCCGGCCGATCTCTGGCTGCGCGACGCCCGGGGCAAGGTCGCGCGCCTGACCGACGTCAACCGCGCGCAATTGGCCGAGATCGATCCCGTCACGGTCCAGCGCCTGTCCTTCCAGGGCGCGAACGGCGACACGGTGTGGGGCCAGATCGTCAAGCCCGCCAATGCCGCCGGCAAACTGCCCGTCGCCTTTCTCGTCCATGGCGGGCCGCAGGGCAGTTTCAGCAACGGCTGGTCGACGCGCTGGAACATGCGCCTGTTTTCGGCGCCCGGCTATGCCGTGGTGACGGTCGATTTCCACGGCTCGACGGGCTATGGCCAGGCCTTCACCGACAGCATCAACCAGGATTGGGGCGGCAAGCCGCTTGAGGACCTGAAGCTGGGTCTCGCGGCGGCGGGGCGGCAGGACGCGGGGATCGACACGGCGAACGCCTGCGCGCTCGGCGGCTCCTATGGCGGCTATATGATGAACTGGATCGCCGGCAACTGGCCGGACGGCTTCCGATGCCTCGTCAACCATGCGGGCGTGTTCGACCTGCGCGCCATGGCGTTCGAGACCGAGGAACAATGGTTCGACGAATGGGACCATGGCGGCCCCTGGTGGCAGCGCAGCGACGCCGAACGCTGGAACCCCGTGAACCATGTCACGAAGTGGAAGACGCCGATGCTGGTCATCCACGGCGAAAAGGATTTCCGCATCCCCTATAGCCAGAGCCTCGCCGCCTTCAGCGCCTTGCAGCGGCAGGGGGTCGAAAGCGAGTTGCTGATCTATCCGGACGAGAATCACTGGATATTGAAGGGCGCGAACAGCGTGCAATGGTATCAAACCGTGTTCGGCTGGCTGGAACGGCATTTGCGGAAGTAGGCAGCCACCCCTTCTTCGTCACCCCGGACTTGATCCGGGGTCCCGCTACACGCCGAGACAAAGCGGGACCCCGGATCAAGTCCGGGGTGACGGGGGAAGATGCAAACGCCCCCTTGCCGCGCCGCACCATGGCTGGCAAAGGCGCTCGGCTATGCCGATGGAAAAGACGTTCGATCCCGCCGCAATCGAGGCGAAATGGGCCAATGAGTGGGAAAGCCGCGGGCTGTTCCGCCCCGCGCGCCCCGATGCACAGCCTTATACGATCGTCAACCCGCCGCCCAACGTCACGGGCGCGCTGCACATCGGCCATGCGCTCGACAATACGTTGCAGGACGTACTGATCCGTTACGAGCGGCTGCGCGGCAAGGATGCGCTGTGGGTCGTCGGCACCGACCATGCGGGCATTGCGACGCAGATGGTCGTCGAGCGCCAGTTGGAGGCACAGCAGGACAAGCGCACCAACTACACGCGCGAGCAATTCGTCGAGAAGGTCTGGCAGTGGAAGGCGGAAAGCGGCGGCCAGATCACGCGCCAGCTTCGCCGCCTCGGCTGCTCGATGGACTGGGCGAACGAGCGCTTCACCATGGACGACGGGCTGAACCGCGCCGTCGCGAAAGTGTTCGTCGAACTGCACCGGCAGGGCCTGATCTATCGCGACAAGCGCCTCGTCAACTGGGACCCCAAGCTCAAGACCGCGATTTCAGATCTGGAAGTCGATTCCCGCGAAGTGAACGGTCACATGTGGCACTTCAAATATCCGCTCGCGGGCGGCGAGACCTATCGCTATGTGGAGCGCGACGGCGATGGCAACATCCTGTTCGAGGAAGATCGCGACTATATCTCGATCGCCACGACGCGGCCGGAAACGATGCTCGGCGACGGCGCCGTGGCGGTCCATCCCGATGACGAGCGCTATCGCCCGATCGTCGGGAAGCTGTGCGAAATCCCGGTCGGTCCCAAGGAGCATCGACGGCTGATCCCGATCATCACCGACGAATATCCCGATCCCGATTTCGGCTCGGGCGCGGTCAAGATCACGGGCGCGCACGACGAGAACGACTATGGCGTCGCGCAGCGGAACGGCATCCCCATGTATCGCCTGATGGACGAAGTGGCGGCGATGCGCACCGATGGCCCGAGCTATGCCGAAGCCGCCGCCCGCGCGAAAGCCATCGCCATGGGCGAAAAGGCCAGCGCGGCCGAGATCGACAAGCTGAACCTCGTCCCCGACGCCTATCGCGGGCTGGACCGCTATGCGGCGCGCGAGCGGGTCGTCGCCGACATCGACGCCGAAGGGCTGATGATCAAGGTCGAGGACAAGCCGATCATGCAGCCGTTCGGCGACCGCGGCGGCGTGGTGATCGAACCGATGCTGACCGATCAATGGTATGTCGACGCCAAGACGCTCGCCCAGCCGCCGATACAGGCGGTGCGCGACGGCCGCATCCAGATCGTCCCCAAGACGTGGGAAAAGACCTTCTTCAACTGGATGGAGAATATCCAGCCGTGGTGTGTGTCGCGCCAGCTTTGGTGGGGGCACCGCATTCCGGCATGGTATGCCGGGGACGGCCGCATCTTCGTCGCCGAAAGCGAAGAGGAGGCGCAGGCGCAGGCGGGCG
>PHEM01000130.1 GCA_002842935.1 Alphaproteobacteria bacterium HGW-Alphaproteobacteria-13
CGGTTCATCCGGTGCAGCTTCTTTTCGACCAGATTGGCGATCGTCGACTTGCCGGAGCCAGACAGGCCCGTGAACCACAGCACGGCGGGCTTCTGGTTCTTGAGGTCGGCGTGCGCCTCGCGGCTGATGTCGAGCGCCTGCCAATGGACATTCTGCGCGCGGCGCAGGCTGAAATGCAGCATCCCCGCCGCGACCGTCGCGTTGGTCAGCTTGTCGATCAGGATGAAACCGCCCAGTTGGTGGTTGTCGGCATAAGCCTCGAACACCAGCGGCTTGTCGGTCGAAACCTCGACGACGCCGATGCCGTTGAGTTCCAGCGTCTTGGCCGCGAGATGGTCGAGCGTGTTGACGTTGATCTCATATTTCGGGGCGTGGATGCTGGCGGAGACGCTTTGCGTCGCGAGCTTCAGCCAATAGGCGCGGCCGGGAATCATCGCCTCGTCAGCCATCCACACCAAAGTCGCCTCGAACTGGTCGGCGGCCTCGGGCGGGGCGTCGGCGGCGGCGATCACATCACCGCGCGAACAATCGACTTCGTCGGCCAGCGTCAGCGTGATCGACTGCCCCGCGACCCCCTGTTCCAAGTCGCCATCGAGCGTGACGATGCGGCTGACACGCGTCGTCTTGCCGCTCGGCAGGATGCGGACCGCGTCGCCGGGCTTGACCGTGCCGCTCGCCACCTGTCCCGAAAAGCCCCGGAAATCGAGGTTCGGGCGGTTCACCCATTGCACGGGCAGGCGGAAGGGCTTCGCTTCGTCCGCCGCGCCGCCGACCTCGACCGATTCCAGATGCTCGATCAGCGCCGGTCCCTTGAACCACGGCATGTTGGGCGACAACGCCGTGATATTGTCGCCCTTGAAGCCCGAAATCGGGATCGCGGTGAAGTTGGTGATGCCGATCTCGCTGGCGAAGGCGCGATAGGCGAGCGTGATGCGGTCGAACACCGCCTTGTCATAGCCGACAAGGTCCATCTTGTTCACCGCCAGCACGATATGCCGGATGCCGAGCAGATGCGCGAGGAAGCTGTGCCGCCGCGTCTGCGTCAGCACGCCCTTGCGCGCGTCGATCAGGATGACGGCGAGGTCGGCGGTCGAGGCGCCCGTCACCATGTTGCGTGTGTACTGCTCATGCCCCGGTGTGTCGGCGACGATGAACTTGCGCTTCTCCGTCGTGAAGAAGCGATAGGCGACGTCGATCGTGATCCCCTGCTCGCGCTCGGCGGCGAGGCCGTCGACGAGCAGAGCGAAATCGATCTCCTGCCCCTGCGTGCCGACGCGCTTGCTGTCGGCCTCCAGCGCCGCGAGCTGATCCTCGAAGATCATCTTGCTGTCATAAAGCAGGCGGCCGATCAGCGTCGATTTGCCGTCATCGACCGACCCGCAGGTGATGAAGCGCAGCAGCGATTTCTTCTCATGCTGCGCGAGATAGGCGTCGATGTCCTCGGCGATCAGCGCGTCGGTGACGTAGATGGGATCGGTCATATTCTGAACTTCGTCATTCCCGCGAAGGCGGGAATCCCGCTCCGCCTGTTGATACCGAAAGGGACCCCCGCCTTCGCGGGGGTTGACCCTTCGTCAATCTGAAGATTGACGTGGCGGGTCAAAAATACCCCTCCTGCTTCTTCTTCTCCATGCTGGCGTCGCCGCCATCCTTGTCGATGATACGGCCCTGCCGTTCGCTGGTCGTCGTCAGCAGCATTTCCTGGATCACTTCGGACAATGTCGCCGCCTCGCTTTCGACCGCGCCCGTCAGCGGATAGCAGCCCAGGGTGCGGAAGCGCACCGAGCGTTCCACGGGCACTTCGCCATCCTTCAGCGGAAAGCGGTCGTCATCGACCATCAGCAGCAGGCCGTCGCGCGTCACGGTCGGGCGCGGCGCGGCGAAATAGAGCGGCACGATCGGGATATTCTCGCGCGCGATATATTGCCAGATGTCGAGTTCGGTCCAGTTGGAGATGGGAAAGACGCGGATGCTCTCACCCTTCGCCTTGCGGGCGTTGTAAAGGTTCCACAATTCGGGCCGCTGCTGTTTCGGGTCCCAGCCGTGGCTGGCGGTGCGAAAGGAGAAGATGCGCTCCTTCGCCCGGCTCTTTTCCTCGTCGCGCCGCGCACCGCCGAAGGCGACGTCGAAGCCGTGGAGGTCGAGCGCCTGCTTCAGCCCCTCCGTCTTCCACATGTCGGTGTGCAGGGGACCATGGTCGAACGGGTTGATGCCGCGTTCCCGCGCTTCCGGATTATGATAGACGATCAGTTCCATGCCGCTTTCCGCCGCCATGCGGTCGCGCAGCTCGTACATCGCCTTGAACTTCCATGTGGTATCGACGTGCAACAGCGGAAAGGGCGGCGGCGAGGGATAAAAGGCCTTGCGCGCGAGATGCAGCATCACCGCGCTGTCCTTGCCGACCGAATAGAGCATCACGGGCCGCGCGGCGTCCGCCATCACTTCGCGCATGATGTGAATGCTCTCGGCCTCCAGCCGGTCCAGATGAGTCAGCGTATCGATCATGGCCTTTCCTTGCCGCCTGCGAACACGCCAGGCAAACTGTATGGGCTTTGCCCCATGCAAGCCAGGCTTGTGAGGAACCCGCCCGCCCTTTCCGGCGTCTTCGCAGGATGAACCAGACAATGCTCGACGCGCTGCAATATTATGGCGCCGCCGCCGCGACGCTCGCGGCGCTGCTCGTATCGCTGAATCTCGGGCGGCTGTGGACCGGCTGGGCCTTCGTGATCTTCGTGACGAGCAGCATCGCGCTGATCGCCTGGGGCTTCCTGCAAGCCGACAGCGAAGGCATCGGCTGGCAGAATATCGCCCTGCTCGCGATCAACTGCGTCGGCGTCTATCGCTATCTGATCCGCAAGGAAAAGCCCGGCGGATCACCCCCAGACGCGCACGCGCTTGTCGGGGGGAAGATATAGCGCGTCGCCTTCCCTGACGTCGAACGCCTTGTACCAGGCGTCGAGGTTGCGCACGGTCAGCGCGCGATACATGCCCGGTGCGTGGCCGTCGGTCGCGACGCGCTGGCGCAGCGCCGCGTCGCGCATCTTGGTCGCCCAGGTCTGCGCATAGGCGATGAAGAAGCGCTGATCGCCCGTGAAGCCGTCGATCACGGGCGCGGGCTTGCCGCCGAGCGAAGCGTGATAGGCGTCATAGGCGGCCTGCAACCCCGCGACATCGGCGATATTCTCACCCAGCGTCAGCTTGCCGTTCACCGCCAGGTCGGGAAAGGGCCGGTAGGCGTCATATTGTTCGGCGAGCGCCTGCCCCGCTTCCTCGAACCTGCGAAGGTCCGCCGCCGTCCACCAGTTGCGCAGCGCTCCCGTCGAATCGAAGGCCGCGCCGTTGTTGTCGAAGCTGTGGCTGATCTCATGGCCGATGACGGCGCCGATCGCGCCGTAATTATAGGCGGGATCGGCCTTGGCGTCGAAGAAGGGCGGCTGGAGGATCGCCGCCGGGAAATTCAGCGCATTCTGCACCGGCAGGTTGACGGCATTGACCGTCTGCGGCGTCATCCACCATTCGCCCTTGTCCATCGGCTTGCCGATCTTGGCGATCTGATGGGTATATTCGGCCTTCTCGCCCGCCACGGCATTGGCATAGGCGTCGCTCGCGCTGATCGTATAACCGCCATAGTCGCGCCATGTTTCCGGATAGCCGACGCCGACGCTGATCGTCTCGACCTTGCGCAGCGCTTCCGCCTTGGTTTCGGGCGCCATCCAGTCGATCGCCGCGACGCGCTTCGCAAAGGCCGCCTTGATGCCTTCGACCATGTCCGCGACTTCGGCTTTGGCCGACGCCGGAAAATATTTCTTCGCATAGACGCGGCCCACCGCATCGCCGAGATAGACGTTCAGGGCATCGAGCGCGCGCCTGTCGCGGCTGCGCTGCTGCGGCGTGCCGGACAGCGTCGTGCCGTAGAAAGCGAAATGAACATCGTCGAGTGCGCTCGGCAGCACGTCGGCATGGCTGTTGATCTGATGGAACGCCAGCCAGTCCTTCCACGCCTCGAGCGGCTGTGACGCGACGAGCGCCGACAGGCCGCGAATGGCGCCCGCATGATAGGCGCCGAACTTTTCGGCCTTGTCGAGTCCGGCCGCGGCGAAATAGGCGTCCCAGTCGATGCCGGGCGCCTTGCGGGCGAAATCCGCCCGCGTCCAGACATCGGCCGACCTGGTGAAATCCTCGCTCGCCTCGCGGCTGGCATGGGCCTTTGCGATCCGCACCTCCAGGTCAAGGATGCGCTGCGCCTTCGCCTCGGCGTTCGCCTGCCCCGCCGCCGTCAGCAGCCGCGCGACATAGGCCCGATATTCGGTGCGGATCGCGGCCATCTTCGCATCCGCCGACAGATAATATTCGCGTTCCGGCAGGCCAAGTCCGCCTTGCAGCATATAAGGAATCACCTCTCCCGGCGTCGCGAGTCCCTGCGTCACGAAAATGCCGAACAGATTTTCGGTGGCATAGTCGGTCGCGTTCAGCGGATCGACATCGGCGCGCGTCTGTTCGCCCAGCAGGCGCGACAGCCCGGCCTTGTCGCTGACGGCGGCGATGCGGGCCAGGTCGGCGGCGATCGGCTTCATGCCCGCCGCGTCGATCGCCTGCCCATTGGCATAGGCCTTGTAGAAGGCGGCGATGCGCCCTTCATCGCTATCGGGCTTTCCGCCGCTCTTGACGATCGCGTCGACCAGTTCGCGCGTGCGCTTCTCGGTTTCGAGGAAGGCGGTATAGAATGCGCCGGTCGATGACCGGTCGGCCGGAATCTCGGTCGTCTTCTGCCAATTGCCGTTGGCATAGGCGTAGAAATCGTCGCCGGGCTTCACGCTGGTGTCCATCGCCGCCTTGTCGATGCCGATGGCGGAGCCGATGCTGTAGACCGCCTCCTTGCCGTCCTTCGAACAGGCGGCAGGCCCGCCGGCGATCACAGCCGAAGACAGCAGGAGGACGAGAAAAGCTCTTTTCATGGCAGGCGGCCTTGCATTCATGGGGGATGCCAAGGGCATAGTCCTGCGGTCCGCCGGTTTCAATGCCGACTGTTTTCGGTCCGGCGCCCTTCCCTATCGGCGAACGGCACGGTAGGTGCCAAAGCGAACGGGAGGAGCATTTCGAACCATGGCCGGCAGATATTTCGACGAATGGACCATCGGCGATCGCATCGCGCACGACATCCGCCGCACGGTGACGGAGACGGACAATCTGCTCTTCACCACCATGACGCACAATCCCCAGCCGCTGCACCTCGACGTGGAAGCCGCCAGAGCGTCGGAATTCGGGCAGATCCTCGTCAACGGCACCTTCACTTTCAGCCTGATGGTCGGCCTGTCGGTCGGCGACACGACGCTCGGCACGCTGGTCGCGAACCTGGGGTATGACAGACTGGTCATGCCGAAGCCGGTGTTCATCGGCGACACGCTGCGCGCCGATACCAAAGTGATCGCGCTCAAGGAGTCGAAATCGCGCCCGCATGCGGGTATCGTCACCTTCCTTCACCGTTGCCTCAACCAAAGGGACGAGATCGTCTGTCAGTGCGAACGATCCGCCCTGCTCAACAAGAAAGCCGCCTGATGCGCCTTCGCTCGCTTCTCTTCGTTCCCGGCGACCGGCCCGAACGCTTCGCCAAGGCCGCCGCGTCGGGCGCCGACGCGATCATCCTCGATCTGGAGGATTCGGTGTCGCTCGCCAATAAGGAGGCGGCGCGCGGCGCCATCGCCGACTATCTGGCGGGCACGCGAGAGGTCATCACCATCGTCCGCGTCAACCCGCTCGACGGCCATATGACCGCCGCCGACATCGCCGCCGTCGCGGGCGCGCGGCCCGATGCGATCATGCTGCCCAAGGCCGAAGGCGCGCCCGCCATCGCGCAGCTCGACACGATCTTGCGCAGCGAGTCCGCGCCGGACACATCGCTGCCGCCGATCCTGCCGATCGCGACCGAGACGCCCTCAGCGATCTTCACGCTCGGCAGCTATCGCGAGGCGCGCGAGCGGCTGGTCGGCCTGACCTGGGGCGCGGAGGACCTGCCCGCCGCCATCGGCGCCACGGCAAGCCGCGAAGCGAATGGGCTTTATACCCCGCCCTATGAAGTCGCGCGGGCGCTGACCCTGTTCGCCGCGCACGGCGCGGGCGTCGCCGCCATCGACACCGTCTTTCCCGCGATCAAGGACGAGGCGGGCCTTGCCGCCTATGCGGCGCGCGCGCGGCGCGACGGCTTCAACGGCATGATGGCGATCCATCCATCGCAAGTCGCGCCGATCAACGCCGCCTTCACGCCCTCGGCCGAGGATGCCGCGCGGGCGCAGGCGATCGTCGACGCCTTTGCCGCCAATCCGGGCGCGGGCGTGCTTCAGGTCGACGGCAAGATGATCGACGCCCCGCATCTGAAGCAGGCGCGGCATATATTGTCGCTGGCGGACTGATCAGGACCGCCGCCGCCGCATCCAGTTCCGGCCGCGACGCCAGTTACGGCGCATCGCGCTTTCGCCAAAGCTTTCGAACAGCGCATCGGGGCTTTCGGGGTCGAGCAGTTCATGCTCGGCGATATAATCGTCGAAGGGACCCGGCTGCGTCAGGTCCAGAAGCGCGAGCGACCGCCCCTCTCCGCGCAGCGACTCGATCGTCTCGATCAGCGAGCTTGCCGCATCGAACCGGCGCGCGACCTCTGCGGGTTCGACTCCCAGATGCTCGGCGATCAGCGATTCGCGCAGGCGCCGGATCGCGGGCCGGACGTCCGCGTTGACCGCGAGCGCGGCGTCGATCGTCACGTCGCATTCGCTGTCCAGCCCCATCGAGCGATTGTTCATATTCGCGGAACCGACGCGGATCAGCCGGTCGTCGACGATCGCCGTCTTGGCATGGACATAGATGGCTTCGCCGCCCGCAGTGCGCGGATAATAGACCTTCAGCCGGTCACCGCGGCGCGCCTTGGCGATTTCGCGCACCAGCTTCACGCGCGCTGCGTCCATCGCCATCTGTTCGAGCCATCCGTCGGCGGTTTCCGGCATGACCATGACGAATTCGGGGGCATCCTCTTCGTCGAGCCGCGCGGCGATGGCGGCGGCGATCTTGCCGCACGTGAAATATTGGTTTTCGAAATAGACGAAGCGCTTCGCGGCGGCGATCATGTCGAGATAGAGATGCTCGATCTCGCGGATTTCGCTGCAATCCTCATATTCGGCGCGCGTGCGCGAAATGGCGACATCGACGTCGCGGAAATCGGGTTCCAGATCGTCCGGCCAATTCTCCCCGTCCGCCGCGAGCGCGGGCAGCGCCTTCTTTGTCGCGCGCTGCCAGCGCTCGTTGCCGAGTTCGGCCAGCGCATTGCCCACGGGACCCGCCAGGATCATCGTCGAATCGTGCCACGGCACATAGGGCTTGCCGTCCGGTCCCGTGCGGCGCGCATCGCCGTCGCGATGATCGCGCGTGTCCCAGCGGCAGGCGCCGACATCAATGCCGCCGCAAACGGCGAGATGATCGTCGAACACCGCGACTTTCTGATGATGGCTGCATCCGACGGGATGCGCGCTGTCGAGACGGAAGCTGATCGCGCGCGTCAGTTTCCAGCGCACGATCATCGCCAGGATGCGCGGCACGGCGAAATGCTTGAGACCGCCGAAATTCCACCGCAATATGTCGATGTCGCGGCGCGGACGCGCCTTGGCGAGGCGGAGCAGGAATTCGCCGAGCGGTTCCGCGTCCCCTTCCGGGCGCAGCGAAATGCGCGGATCGAAGTCCCAGCCGATCAGCAGGATACGCTCGCGCGCCGCTTCCATCAGCCGTTCGAGCAGCGCGAAATAATCCGCCGCATCGACGATCATCCGCGCCTTGTCCGCGCGCGCGATGCGCCAGCAGTTGCGGCCTTCGACGACGATCGGATCGAGTTTTTCCCCACTCATCGCCGGTGCACGCCCCGCATGGCGAAAGGTTGCCTCAGCCCGCGAAAAATTGCTCCGGCGCCAGCGCCATCATCGCCTCGCTGCCCGCCTCGATCTTGCGGCGCAGCGCGCCCGCGTCGGGGATGAAGCGCTCGCCGAAATGGCGCGCGGTGACGATCTTGGCCTCCAGGAACGCCTTGTCGCCGCGCGCTTCGTCCAGCGCCTTCTGCGCCGCCTCGGCCATGCGCAGCCACATCAGACCCAGCGCTACGATGCCCATGATGTGCATGTAATGATGCGCGCCCGCACCGACATTGTTGGGGTTGGTCATACCGTTGGCCATGAACCACATCGTCGCCGCCTTCAACTCGCCGTTCGCCTTTTCGAGGCGGCCCGCGAAATCGGTGAAAGCGGGCTTGTCCTTCGCGGCGGCGCATTCGGCATCGACGATGGCGA
>PHEM01000001.1 GCA_002842935.1 Alphaproteobacteria bacterium HGW-Alphaproteobacteria-13
GCATCGCCGTCAATCAATTCGACATCACCGGCATTGGTTTCGCGCTTCCGTGCGATCGGCTCGCTCGTTGCATTGCTTCGCTCGCAACCAGCGCATCGCCGATCGCAGTGCTGCACCGTCGCGATCGGACGAAAGGAAATTTATCTGTTGTTGTAGACTCAGCATGGAGCCGCGTCACCGTCCCCGTCAAGGATGAGCGGTCCCCCCAATTTTTCCTTCAGAAAAATCGGTTCCCCCACTCCCCGCTGCGCGGCGGCTTCGCCGTCCTTGACCGGAACGGCGCCCCAGCTCCCCGAGACGTTGTCATCGACAGGCTTCAAAGGAGGACAATCATGGAACTCGCAATCAACGCACGCATCGCTCATCTCGAAAGCGCCGCACGTTCAATCAGCCGGCAGATAGATCGCACCGAATTTTTCGCGGACATGATCGACTGGAACTCGATGACGATCGAGGATTGCCGATTGATCTCGATGCAAGAGGATCATCTTGCCGAGACACTGGCAGAGACCGAAATGGAACTCGATTTCCGATACGAGCAGCTTTGCTTCACGGCGCACTGAGCGCCGACGGAACCGCCGCTGCACTGGCGGCGGTTCCTTTATGTGCTGCACCGATCCACATTCTGCTCGCTTGCCGCCGAGCTACGCCGGCGGACAGCGCATCGCAGACAAATGCTCGCGGATCGTGTTGCACGCGTCCAACGCGAAGCCGCCGAACGATCGCCTCGCTTGTCGCTTGCTTCGCTCGCGACCTGCGCATCGCCGACCGCTTCAAAGTGCCGAGAGAGCTTCCGCAATCTTCGTCGGTCCATGCTTGTCGATCGCTTTCGCAATGACCGTCGCTACGCTCCGGTCCATGCGAGCGATCTTCACTTTAGTGAGCGCACCAAGCAGCACATCGCGGCCAGCATCGAGCTCCGCCTCGCGAGCGCGGCGTTCGGCCTTCGTTACTTCCGCAAGCTCCGCTTCCAACGCCTCTCGCTTAGCGGTGATCGCGTCCAGATTGCCCTCGATCTTCTTGGCTCTTGGCATGTCTTCTTTCCTTTTCAGCGGTTCTCATTGCGCCCATTGCTATCACGATGACGATGAAATTCCAGTCCCATATAGGAACCGTCAGAAACTCAACGCTGGCCACTCCAGCGAACTCATATTGTACCCGATAGCGTTCCGGTTTGATCGCCCCCGGCGTCAAAGTGAATTGCGTTTTGGGCGCGCTACGCCAGCGTTTTGGGTTCGCGCTTCGCGCTCCCAAAAGCGCAATACGTCTTTTGGCGATTGCTCCCACAGGTGTCGCAATCAATCCGTCATCCGTCAGGCCGGCTGATCCTTGTCGGGGTTCCAGTCCGGAACCCGTTCGGCATCGTTCAACCGAACGATCCTCACCGATCGCATCGACCGTTCCGGTCTCACGATCGGCAAATGTCTGCCGAGGCTGACGCCTCACGCAGATCGAATCTCTCATGCCCGAACCGGGCACGATGTGCCCAGGTGCAGGCAAACTGACGGGCTACGCCCGAATTCTCTTCGATAAGCAGAATGAGAAACCCGCTTCGGGGATATCTCATTCTGAGATGCACACGGTATGCGGCAAGCCGCAATTCTGTGTTGGCGTAACATACGGAATTTACGCCGGAAATTGGCGGCTGCCAAACGTCTGCCCGGTCTGCCAAACGGCTGACAAATCAGGCTGCCGTTTGGCAGACAGGCATAACATATTGAAATAGCACCAGTTAATCGGCCCGCTATGTCTGCCAAAGTATGCCGTGGCTATTTGGTCCCCAGCGAAACCTTGACCCTCCAGGCGCCTCGCGCTAGAAGATGCGCGTCCTGCCTTCGCACTCAGGAACCCACCAACCGTCCACCATCGGAGGGACGGTTGGAGCGTATTACTGTCAGATTCACTCCGGAGTTGGCCAAAGCGGTCGCTTCGTGGTGTGAGTCAAATTCGATCCCCGCAGCGCGCCTCGTTCGGGATGCGCTTCAGCTCTATTTCGACGTCAAGGCGGGAAAAGCATTCGACCCCCAGCGCATGGCAATCATCTGCGAATATACGCAGCTGGTTGCTGACGAATGGGTTAAGAAGAACGCCCCGGATCGGCGCGACGAGTTCCTCGCAACCGTCGATGCGCGATTGGACCGCCATCATGGCGGATAAGCACTCGCGCCCCAAACATCCGCGCGCCTGGTCGAGCCACGGTGAAGCCAATCGCAACTCCGGAAACTTCACCCGCGGCTCGCAGCTCATCGGCCACCAATTCTCTATGTGGTGGCGCGGCGCGCGCGTTCCGCTGTTCGTATGGTTCGGGCTGCTAGCCGCATTCTTGTGGCTGAAACTGACCTTGATCCTCGACGACTATGAGTTCCAGATGCTCGGAACAAAGGCGCTCGCCGCGACCTGGGATTTCATCGGACTGGACGAAATGAAGCGCGCGAATGTGACGCTTCGGGACGGCAGCATCTACCAAACCTATATGGGTTACGTGCCCTATATTCCCGACGTCCAGATTGCATGGGCGAAGCTCATGAACGCATTGTTCGGGAGCTTCATCTTTGCGACGATCGGCGCCGGCACCTTTGCATGGTGGTTCATCCCTTGGGCGCGCGAGCGGGGTGAATCGATCCTCGCCGATCACCACGAACGCGGGGTTGAAATCGTCGAATATGACGTGCTCAAGATGATGCTCGATCGTCACAACCTAGAGCGCGTTCGGGCTCGCGCGAAGGAAGCGTTCCCCGATCTTACGCTCGCTCAGGTTGAATCCCTTCCGCTTGCCCAGCGGAAAGAGGCCGGGGTGATTTTGCCGTACAAGATTGCGACCCTGCCGTTCCCTTACGGTTTCGAACAAAGCCATGTCATGCTCACCGGTACGACCGGTACGGGGAAGACAACGCTCATCCGGCAGGTGGTAGCGCAAGCGATCGAGCGCGGAGATCGGTGCGTCCTTTTCGACCTGACCGGGCACTATATGGAAGCCTTTTACGATCCCGATCGCGACTTCGTTTTGAACCTCAATGATGCACGCTGCGAGTCCTGGTCGTTGTTCAACGACTGCCATTCGCGCAGTGAGCTCGTGAACGCCGCGGCTGCGCTTATCCCCGCGGATCATGGTTCCGACGGGGGCTTCTGGGAGAAGGCGGCGCGGACTCTACTGGTCGAGATGTGCGACAATTTACGCAAGAAGGGACGCGGCACCAACAAGCATCTTTGCGACGAGCTGCTGAAGGCGAACCTCAAAAAGATATACGCCAGCCTGATGGGGACGGTCGCCGAACCGCTCGTATCGCCGGATGCTACGAAGATGGCGCAATCGATCCGTGCGGTGCTCAACGCCAACGCGGAAGCCATTCGGTTCCTGCCCGACGGCGGCGAACAATTCTCGATCAAGGACTGGATCAAACGTGACAATGGGGAGGCGTCCATCCTCTTCATCACCGCGCAATATGCTCACCTCGATATGTCGCGGTCGCTGCTCACGCTGTGGATGAACATCGCGATCAATACGATCATGACGCTGAAGCATACGCGGCAACTTCGCACCTGGTTCATCTTTGATGAGCTGGCTGCGCTTCACCAGCTTCCTGCGCTCGAACGGGGGTTGCAGACGGCCCGTAGTTTCGGCGGCGCCTTCCTGCTCGGTCTGCATAACTTTGCGGGTCTGCGCAAAACCTATGGGGACGATGGGGCGCAGAACATCATCAGTTTGGCGAACACGAATGTCATTCTTCGCGTCAAAGAGCGGGAGACCGCAGAGGAATGTTCCCGGCTTATCGGGTTCCGGAAGGTCCGAACGATGGACGAGTCCTATAGTTATGGCGCGCACCAAACCCGAGACGCTTCGACCATTTCGCCAACCACCAAGGAAGAGGCACTGGTGATTGCGGACGACATCACCAGCCTCCCGAATCTGAATGCTTATATCCGCTTTCCGGAGAAGTTTCCTTCCGCCCTGGTCTCGTTCCCCTATGTCGGTTTTCCCGCTGTTGCAGAGGGCTTCATCGAAGCCGAACCACCGCCAGACATTCTTCCGGTCGACGACGATGATAACGACGAGACCGGGGAAGAAGGGGGCGGACCGGACATTGCAGCCGATCGACCCGAACCCGGCGCCCAACCGGAAGCAGATCGGGAAGATCGCCGTGAGATTTCGCACCTGCAGGATGGGCGAGAGGTTCGCGCGCGCGACGTCCTCGATGTACGTCGTTCCCAGGTTGGTGGGCAGATCGCGACGACGGGTGCAACCGAAAAAGGCACCGCCAGCGGCTCGCTCGCGAAGCGTTCGATCGACGATGACCATCCGAGGGTGACCACGCCTCGCAATGCCGGCACGGGGGGCAGCGGCCAGCAGGATGCCCTCGCCAACAGGGAGCAGCTTCGCGGTTCGAAAGATCCCGTGGAAGAAAAGGGCGGCGAGCTGGCCCGTCGTGAATCCCGTATGGATTTTGGCGAGACCGATCAGCGCCGCGCCGGCGGCGCGGAGCTTGGCGCCGACGGCATGGCGCGCGGCAGCGACGATCTCGACATGGATATGGATTGAGCGACCATGAGCTGTTCGCCTCTTCCGCCAAGTCCGCTCTGCCCCGGGTTGGTGAGGTGGCGAACGGCCGTCGCGGCGAGAACCGCAAAGATACTCCTGATGCGCGCGTGCAAAAGTCGCTTTGCCCCTCACAAGGATCGCCGGCGAAAGATCGGACTGCTGCAGCCCTATGAATGCGACCTTTGTGGCAAGTGGCATCTCGGCCATCCTGTTGCGGACTGGAAAGGTCCGAAGCAATGACGGGGTGCGGGTCATGATCGGATTCTCACAGCTCGAAGATCTCGCGCAGCTGCAGAGTCGATTTGCCGAACATGCCGATGCAGGTCGGCGAATTGAATGGCTCGGCGCCGGCGCCCAGGCACTTCGACTGTCAGATTGCGCCGCGGACAATGCAGCTCGAGCGGCGATCGCGCCGGCGATCGAGCTTCAGCAGCGCGCCACCTCGACCAGTGGAACCGTCGCGGCCATATCGTTGATCTTTTCGCCGCCGTTCGATTTGGCGGAGCATCCCGAAGGTAAAAGACGCGACGATCTCCGCGCGGCTCATCTTTCCGCGGCCCGAATGGCATTGCAGCATATCGAGGAATGGTCGGCCGTTTTCGACGAGCACGGCGTGCTGACTCGGCCGAGGGGCATTGTCTGTGCACTCTGTATGGCCGATCGGGCGTTTGTTCTCGAGATGCTCATCCTGGGGTGGGCAATCGCGGCCGACGGGCAGTGGGGACTTCTCGACGGATGGTCAATCGCCGCCCAGATCGCGGCGGCTGAGTCCATGTATGCGAGTGAGCTCGGACGTCGCCTCGCTGCCCAGGCTGTGCGCATGGTCTGGCTCGGCCCGTCTACGGCTCGCCTCAAACCTATGCTCTGGCCCGAGACCGAACCCCGGCTGTCGATAGAAAGCATGATGCAGGACCTCGAGCTCCGGCGAGGTGCGAAATGACCGTTTCGATCGGCCGCGTCCATTCGCCCGGTAAGGCCGCCGACTATTTCGCGAACGACAATTATTACACGGCCGAACAGTCGGAGGCCGCGTCGGTCTGGATGGGCGAGGGCTCCCGCGATCTCGGATTGTCAGGAACCGTCGAGGCGGGCGTGTTCGAGAAAATCCTCGACGGCAAATTGCCTGACGGTACGCAGGTCAGCAATCCGGAGACGCACGACTATGGCCGGGACTTCACCTTTTCGATGCCGAAGTCTGCCTCGCTCCTTGCCCTAGTCTCTGGCGATACCCGTATTCTCGCCGCGCACGTCCAGGCGGTGAAGGAAACGATGGCGTGGGCCGAAAAGAATCTTGCCGAAGCGCGCGTTCATGTCGGCGGGAAGGATATTGCGGTTCGGACCGGCAATCTCGTTTACGCGCTTTTCCAACACGACACGAGCCGTGCGACGGATCCGCAAAGCCATATCCATGCCGTAATCGCCAATCTGACCCGGCTGCCCGAACGCTTCCGCAACCCCGATCGCGTCGATCCAAAGACCGGAGAGGTCACCAGCGACCACGGCTGGCGAGCATGGCATAACGGGGCGATGTACCGGGCCAGTGCTACGCTTAGTTCGATGGCCAACGCGATCCTCCGCGAAAAGCTCGAGGGCTTGGGCTACAAGACAGAGCTAACCGGGAAACATGGCGCCTTCGAGGTTCTCGGACCGAATGGCGAGCGCATCAACAAGGAGGCCCTCGACGGCTTCTCCAAGCGCGGCAATGACATCAAGGCAAAGGCTGAAGAACTCGGTGTTCACAGCCCGGAAGGTCGACGCGCTATCACCCAGCGCACCCGCGACGCCAAATTGGACGCCGGCGACCGAACGGAGCTCGCCGAACGGTGGCGAGATGAAGCGCGGGTCTATCGCTATAATGGCGACCAGATCTACGCGATGGCTCTCGCCAAGTCGCAGGAGCGATCATCGCCGATCGAGCGGGGAATTCTAGCCGTCAGCTCCGCTATCCGGGAAACGCGCGATCGCCTCGTCGATTACCTGAAGCGGCCCGACGATCCATTGGTTGATTCCGGCCTTGCAAAACTCACACGGACGCCGGCGACGGCCCGGGCCCAGTTTGCAACTGCCAGCGCCATTCGGATACTAAGCGAGCGCGAAGCCGTCTTCAGCACCGCGGATGTCGTCAAAACGGCGATCGACCTTGGCGAAAAGGGCGTTACGCCGGACCGTGTAGAGCGGCGCATCGCCGAGTTGGTCGAAAAGGGCGAGATCGTTCCCGAAACCTCCCAGCGCTTCGACAAGGCCGTCGACATGGTGACAACCCGGGAGGCAATCGAACAGGAACGCAGGATCCTCAAGGCGATGGACACCGGCGCCGGCGACGCACGGCCGCTGATGTCTGCCGACGTTGCAAAGACCCGCCTGCAGGAACTGGCTGCGCCGCGCGAGCTCAACCATGAGCAGCTCGCGGCCGCGATCCAGATCGTGTCGTCTCCCGATCGCATCGTACTCGTCCAGGGGCGCGCCGGCGCCGGCAAATCGACGATGCTTCAGCCAGTGGCAAAAGCGGAGGCTATCGACGCGGCGGCACGGGTTATCGGCGCCGAGGACACGAAGGCCGTGCTGTTGACGGCCGACATGCGGGGAGATGCACAGGCACTCGCGTTCCAGAACAAAATGGTGGCCGATCTTCGGGCCGACACCGGGATGGAAGCGCGCACCGTCGATAGCTTTATCTATTCCAACGAGAAATTCCTGACCGGCGAAGCGTCTCCTCAGGCGCTCGCGGCGCGTAAGGCCGAGCTCGCCGGCACTTATCTGATCCTCGACGAAGCGTCGATGATCTCGAATGAGCGAATGGACAAACTGACAGCGATCGCCAACCTGATGGAAGTCGGCCGCCTCGCCATCATCGGTGACCGCAAGCAGCTCAATCCGATCGACGCCGGGAAGAGCTTCTCGGTCATGCAGGCGCGCGCGATTCAGGACCAGCTCCCGGTGAGCGAGGTCAACATCAACATGCGCCAGAAAACCGACGACATGCGACTGGTGGCGGATCTCGCCGACGCCGGCAACGTGCGCGCGGCGATCGCGATCCTGGGTGATCGCGTTGTGGTCAGCAAGGATCGCATCACCGATGCGGCTAACGCTTGGCTTGCCCTGCCCGCCGAGGATCGCGAGAAGACCACCTTGCTCCCATCGAGCCGCGACGGCCGCGCGCAGGCGAACCAGATCATTCAGGACGGGCTGAAGGCCGAGGGCACGCTGAAAGGCGATGGCCGTGCCTTCAATGTCCGCGAAACACTCCAGCTCACCCGGGAAGAGTATCGCTACGCGCGGAATTGGCGCGAAGCCCAGTTCCTCGAGGTCGGCGGCCGCGACAATGGTCTTGGCCTGGCGAAGGGCGATTACCGCGTCGAACGCGTTTTCGAGAACGGGCGCGTCGAGCTGCGCGACATGCGCGGTCGCAAACACCGTGTCGAGCCCATGAAGATCGACCCGAACGGAAAGCTCAATCGGCTGAAGCTCAGCAATGAGAAGCGCATCGAGGTCCACGAAGGCGAGCGGATCCGCTGGACCGACAGCGATAAGCGTGACGGCCGCGGCATGATCAATGCGACGATCGCGAGCATCGAAAAGGTCAGTGCTGAGGGAATAGTGGTGAAATTGTCCGACGGGGAGCTTCGGGAGCTCAAGAGCGGCGACCCGATGCTGAAACGGATGGACCTCGCCTATGCCATCAATACCCATATGGCCCAGGGCATCACCAACGAGACGGTATTTTCGGTCATGGGGGCCCGTGAAACCAACCTTTCCAATGCTCGAGCATTCCTCGTCAACCACACCCGCCAACAACTCGATGTCCGCCTATTCACCGACGACAAGGACAAGCTTGTTCGCCAGCTCGAGAGCAACCGCGGCGATAAAACGTCCGCGCTCGAGGCGATCGGCGAACTGAATGTCGAAAAGATACTTTCGGGCAAGGATGCGCAGCGCGATCCCGGATTAGATCGGGACGGCGGCAGCACGTCGCATTCCAGCGACCTTGAGCGAAAGCTGGATCTCGGCAGCATGTCGGATTCTGATGTCGGTGCGAAGGTAGATAACCCGGATCGCAAAACGGCCGATACGCTTGGCGCGGGTAGTTCCAACGACCAGGGCAGCGGCAAGCCGGATACCAAGGCACCCGCGCCGGCCCAACGGGAAGAACCTCAGCTCGATCGGTCAAAGGGACTCGAACTATGATGACCGAGAAGGCTTCCACTATGAGCGCGTTACGCCGTTCCTTCGCCGCGATCGCGCGCACGCCGATGGCTCTGCACCGAAGTCTTTCGGCCATGTCGCTGAAAATTGCGCGTTTCATCACCCGAACCGGAAAAAGCAGAGGAGAAGCCGTCTTTTGGATTGTGGGCGCCAGCGTAGCGGCATTCGGCGCTGCGATCGTCATCGCGTCTAAACTGGGTGATCTCGCTGGCATCCTGACGCTTCAGCGGTGGACGTCCTCGACCGAGCTTATCGAGCTCGGAATGGCCATCGCCGTCATTTATCTTGTGGGCCATGTCTTTGTTGGCTTGGTACGCGCGGTGCGCGAAGAGGCCCGATGGGTGCGCCGAGGTGGAGACCGCCCATGAACGGGACCATGTTCGCATATGCTGGCACAATAATGCTGGTCCTGGGCGGCGGCGAAATGATGGCCCGGCCATCGAGCCCGCCGGCGCCGATCGAAGTGTCGGGCTGCCATGCGATTGATGGAGACACCTTGCGCTGCGGCCGCGTCCGCATCCGGCTTCTAGGTATAGATGCGGCCGAGCAGCCAGGCCACTGTCGGCACGGACGGCAATGCGCTCCGGGCGATCCGCGCGCGCAGCGTGCGGCTCTTCAGCGATTTTCCAGCACCAAGCTGACGGTGACGCCGATCAAGACCGATCGATGGGGGCGGTTGGTCGCCGTTGTCCGGACGACATCTGGTGAGAACCTTAGCTGTCTCATGTTGCGGGCGGGCGCGAGCTACGTGGCCCGATGGGACGATCGAGACACAATCTTGCGAAGCTGCAGGTCCGCGGTGCGAGAAGCGAACCACCTATGAACCACGACGACATGAGGAGAAGGCAATGAAGACCAGAATTTCAACTGTGGCCCTCGCCGGCATTGCCGCGGCGATCGCCATAACGCCGATCGCCGCGGCCGCGCAGGATAGCAGCCGCACCACGGAGCTCTATCACATTTTCGACTTCAAGACCGCGGTGAAGCGCGGTGAGATGATCCGGATTCTTCAGGACGGCATTAATCCGAATATCTCGAAATCGAACACGGTCACGCCGATCGTGATGGGGCCGGCGCCGGAAACTCCGGGGCGGTTCACCCTGGTCAATCCGTTCGAGAACAGCCCCTATGCGGGCTTCATCTCGACGTCGCAGCTTTCGACGATAAAGCAGGCGCGCTGCGATGGTGCCGTTTGGATAAGCTCGGCCGTCAGAAAGGTTCGCGGATCGCAGCAGCTGATGATCACGATGTGCCTCTTTCCCTATGTGCAGGGCTATCAGCTCGACGTCTATGCGATCGACATCAAAGAAAAGGGTGGAGGTCTCGACGCGCGGCTTGGACGGGCACTCGGTCAGGCCATTGTCGGCAACAGCGACAATTGGACGAACAAGACGATCCTCGACGTCGTGCGCTACGTGCGGTCGACCACGGGCGCGACCGTGACCTATGTCGAAGGCCAGCCCGAGTTTACCGGCACACCGTGGGAGGACGGAATCCAGCTCGCGCCATCGGCGGCCGACAAGAAGACCGTGGACACGGCGCCGGCGCCGACAGGACCAACGCCGGCAGCAGGTAATAAGGAGCCAGGACAATGAGCGGTTTCGATTTTGATGAAGTTGGCGAATTCTCATCGGAGAAAGCCGCCGAAGATTGGGCCCGAGAGAACAACGTCGATTTTCGTGATATGGACATCAAGCCGACATCGGGCGGCAGGGCCCGCGCGTGGGTACGTCGCGGATCTACGCGGATGTCCGATATCGAGCTTCGTAATAGCCGCGATCGCGGTTTCTTTTAGGCTAGCAACTCGAACATCCTCCGAATCGCCGAAGTGGGCGGGTGCGAAGGCTCCCGCCCTTTTTCTTGGGCAAAACTAGGTTACACGGTCAGTTTGAGGGTCGCCGACCGCCGTGTTTCGACTAAAGAGGCCGTGCGGCAATGTCGCCGCATATTGCGGAGAAAGGAAGTATGACACTGACTGAATTGTGCATCTTTCTTGGCGCGTTGTTCGCCTTTGCGACCCTCATTCTGAAGGTCGTCGAGGTGGCACGAGGCAAGTAAAGGGCATACAGAAGGGGGGATCGGTTGCCGCCGGTCCCCCTGAATGATTTTGCCCCTGCCGTTGCCGCGGCAGGGGCATATCACGGTGAAAGTCCACCGACACTGACAAGCGCTTTATAGCGCCGGACTCCTGAAGATTCAATGGCCGCTGGCGAGCACACTGCAGCCTGCACTTGAACGCGGCACTCCTATGTGCAATCGTTGTTTTGTGCAAAACAATAAGTCAGAAGCCGGCTCTCAAGATCCCACAACGCAGGCTTACGCCGAGCTGCAGCGCGCTTTCGATCATTACAATCGATCTCTGTTCGCCGGCGAACTGCCTTACTGCCTGATCACGATGCAGCGCGAGAAGCGGACCTACGGCTATTTCTCGCGCCGGCGTTTCGTTCACACGGTCGACCAGCGATCGACGGACGAAATCGCGATCAATCCGTCATATTTCGCAGTGGTGCCACTGCTCGAGATCTTGCAGACGATCGTTCACGAAATGGTGCACGCCTGGCAGGCGCACTTCGGCAAGCCGTCGCGGCCCGGGTATCACAACCAGGAGTGGGCCGAGAAGATGGAGGCGATCGGCCTCATGCCCTCGAGTACCGGCGCGCCCGGCGGCGCGAGGACAGGCCAAAAGATGGCGGACTACCCACTGCCGGGAGGGCCTTTCATGCTCGCGACCGACGAGCTGCTGACGCGCGATTTTCAAATTTCTTGGTGCGATCGCTTTCCGCCGACCGAGGCGGCGCCAACGCGGCCGACCTCTTCGGCCGCGGCGATGGGCGCTGCACTGACAGCGGTGCTCGAGCCCGTCGCCGGCGATCGGTCCAACCGGGTAAAATTCCGATGTCCGGTCTGCACTGCACAGGCTTGGGGCAAGCCCTCGCTGCGGCTGCTCTGTGGCAACGAAGCCTGCGACCTCGCGGCGCTACTCCCCGCGTCGTAGCGACTGCTCTGACAAGCGCCGTTAACCCATCTCTATGTCGTTCCATGCCACCTTCCCCGCGAAAATACAGGAACTTGCCGTTCAGGGGTGTTTCCTGTATGTTCGCGTAGAAGGATAGTGCCATGACTGACGACGACTATTTCTCACGGCGGTACTACGATCCGTCCCACCCGCTCTACGTTTCGTCAGCAGCGGAGGATGGACTCGCACGCCTGACACAGGACCGTCACGAAATGACGGAGCTCGGGCCATGGGGCACGCGCCTCTTGTATGCCGGGCTTGCGCTAGTTGCGGCCTATTTTGGGCTCATCCTCGTCTTCGGAGCACACTGACCACGGCCAGCGGTTAGTCCCGCTGGCCGCTTTGCTCAACGCTTGCGGCCTCTTCCGCCGCGCGGCTTTGGATCGTGTTCAATGTGAAGATGATTGTTTGCAGGATTGTCGCGGAAAGTCTCGAAATTCACGTCGTAGTCAGGTCCGAGGCGTTCGCGAACATCGCGAGCCCACTGGCGGCCCTGAGCGACGCTGATGTCATTCCCGCGCAGATCAAGTCCCTTGCCTTCGGGATGCAAACTACCGCGAGAATGCTGACTGTCGCGGGCGGACGTTACGACTCGTTGGGGCAGCCCGAGCGCATGAGCAGACGCCGCAGCGGCAGTCAGTGCCGGCGCCATGCTCGAATCCATTGAGCTGAGATTGGCTCCACCCTTTACGCCGAGGCCGGCTGCTGCTGCTACGCCGCCCAGATTGACCCGGTGCCCGCCGAGCGGGGCGTCTGCCGCATTGTCCAGCCCAAGCGCCGTCAGCGCTGAGGCCACTCCCGGCATAGTGCGAATAACCCAGGAATCATTCCGAGCCTCCGCTGTCGCACCAAGGCTGTCAGCCTGTCGGCGATCGCCAAGTAACGTCGCTCTCATGCCCTGACCATAGCCATCGAGCCGCGCCACGCTTCCATCGAGGCGACCGCTGACATTATCTTCAAGGGCCACATCGCGCGCGGTCCCGGAAACGTCGACTGCAGGACCGCGCGAGGTGATGTCGGCCATGCCAGCAGCACCGATCGCACGGATGTCGTCAGCCGTCGAGAACGACGGGCCAGTGATCGTCGCCGCCGGCGCGTCGGGGACGACACCAAGATCGCGGTGCATTTGGTCGACGCGATCATCCATGAACTGCTTCAGCAAGGCATCCTGCGTCATTGCTTGTGTCGTCGTCATGTTGACGAGGCCGGGATGGTAGCTCTGATCGAGATGTCGATTTTGCGGATCCATCATCGCCGTTTGGGCGTAACGGACGAAATCTTGGCTCAAATTCTTGTTCAGCGAATAGCCGTCGCGCTCAAACTGCGAAAATTCGTTGGACCAACGCTGGTACTGATCTTCAGCGCGAGAAGCTTCCTCGCTGAGACTTTGAGAGTGCCGCAGATCCTGCGACACCTCCTGCCCCAAACCACGTACCTGACTGTCGGTCGACGACGTGGTTGCACGATAGAAGCTTTCGCGCGCTTGCCGCGCGGCTTCCGAATTCGATTCCCTTTCAAGCCACTGATAGGCATCAGTGTTTGCATTCTGGGTTGAAACACCCTGTTCGGTGTTCCTCCTGTCGCTCGAGGTGCCATCGACGCCAATCTTTCCATCAATCTGACCCGAGAGCGGCCCGCGTTTTCCGCTTACCGCACCCGACGCACCAACCCCCGCCCTGCCGGTCAAAACTGTATCGCGGGCCAATTTGTCCGCTTCGCTCTTCGTCATGCCGAATTGGGTCTGAAGTGTATTCGACCAGCTCGACGACAGGTCTTGGACCTGCGCTATCGACGACTGCAGCGAGCGGCCCTCTTCGGTAGTCGCGCTCGCGGACGATTGCGCAGTGTCGAATAGTCGCGCTGATTCCGTGCGTGTCGTAGCCCAGCTATCGTTTGCTGCGACCCGCTTCTGTTCGACCACGCTCGAACCCTGGCTAAGACCCTTCTGCAGCTGCGAGCCGTAATCCTTGCTCGCCGAGATCGCGAAGCCGAGGTTCGAAATGCCCTGACTCGTGTCGTATGCGAAGGTGCCGTCCTCGTTGTACCGGGTGAAAGCGCCGTCGCCGGAACGTTGCTGGATCGAGCCGGCGCCGGTATGGAAACTCGGTGCGGTCGAATATTGATCGCGGCTCAGCGTATTGATTTGGCGATTCATCAGCGACGCGTTGCCATAGGAGTAATTGCCCGTCGTCGCTTCGGCCGCGGCCTGTTCGGCCGCATTCTGGCTGGGCGAAAGAAAACTCGCCGAATGCGATGCAATCGCCATCGCCCCCTTCGCCATGCCGGCAGCGATGAACGGCACGGACATAATCATGTAGCCGGCGAGTGCGCCGACATCCTGATTGACGGCCGAGATGCCGGAGAAGTTGGCAGCGGTCATTCCGCCGCTCGCGCCCCACGATGCCAAGGAATCCTGCCAGCGCGACATGAAGATCATGTTCAGAATGACGAACAGAGGACCCCAAGCCGCGAGATAGAAGAAGCCGGTGATATAGCCTTTCGCGACCGTCATCCCGTTCGTCGGCAGCAACATGAGCAGGAACAGGATTGGGAACAGCGAATAGAAAACGACGGTCAGCACGATGTTCAGCAGGGGAACCCACTTCATCGCGCCCGACGCGATCGTCGAATAGGTGTTGCGCGTTTGAATGTCCGCACGGGTCTGCGCGAACGCATCGATCGCGCCCTGCGCCGAACCGCTAGCAAAGCTGTCCCGAGCTTCCGTCAAGGCGTTGATGAACATAGCCTGCCGAATGAGCTGGCCACTGCTCGAGCCCATCCCCGCGGCGGTCATGCCGCCAATGTCGTTGTTCAGCCGTGTCGACGCCTGCGCGACAGGGATACCCGGGAAGAACTGTGCCGCAATTTTGGGTGCCGCGACCGCGTAATAACCGTTCCATCCATTGCGGATGAAATTGTAGGCCGTCTCGCAGGTGACGATCCCGGAGGTCCCGTCGGGATAGATATATTGCTGCGAAAGGGCGACTGAACCCGGCCCCATAGCGCTCAGCAGATCCGGAGATTTCAGAATGTCGTCATAGGTCTTGCGGCCAAGCAAGATGTCATAAAAGACGCACTGCTTGAAATGCTCGTTGAGGTTCGTCGCATAGACCGGATCGTCGATCCGAAGGCCCTGCGTCGCGTCGAGAAGCTTCGCGCCGTAGATCATACCTCCAGTCGAATAGTTGAGGACTTGAGGCATCGCGAAAACGGTCTCGGCCGCGCGCGTCAGATAGTCGCCGATTTGGCTGGTAAAACCGGCCACCAGGCCGAGGCCGATCGGAACATTGTCGACCACGGCCGCTGTCACACCCGGGTTGGTACGGTCGGTGACCTTGACCGAGATCGTCGGCACCATGACCACCATATACATCAGGGTCGCCTGCATGAACCATTTGAGCAGTGCACGCGGATCCATATTCCAGGCCGTGACCAGGAGCGCCCAGGTGAAGGCCATAACCATCACAACGCGAATGAGGCCCCGGTAGCCACCGGAGCCCGCCCACGACGCAACCGCGTTAAAGACGTTGACGAGATACTCCCCGCCCCCGACCGTGAAGACCTCGATCATCGCACGCGCTCCTTCAGCCCGAAATCAGGGCCGCAAACCTTGCGCCGACAAGGCGCGGGAAAAGTTGAGGGAGGCCGCCATTCCCGGCGCCATCCGTGTCTGCAGGGTGCTTTCGATCATCATCGCGCGATCGACGATTTCGAACGTCCGCGTAACGCGCTGGTTCACCGTGCTTTCGCGCTCGAACAACCGCTGCCGGACACGCGCGAGCTGCTCGTTGAACTGCCGAAGGTTCTCCGAGTCAGCCTGATTGCTGTTGTTCGACTGGCCTGCAGCAACTTGGTCGAGCATCCGCTGGACGATCGAATTGAGAAGATCGATCGCGGTGACCTCCGCCAGCGAATTCAGCTCGCCCGGTGAGAGGTTGAAGCCGGATGCCGCCTGCACGGCGACAACCTTATAGAGCGGGATGCTGGCGACACCGAGAAGGTTCTTCTCTTCCGTGGTCAGCGCCGCATTGGTGCGAACCTTATCGCTCATCGACTGGATGAGAGCGGCAACGCGCGGTCGGAGCGCCGTCCCTCCCAGCGCTGGGATGGTGCGCTTGCCAGGGCTGAGGCATTTATCGGTTTCGTCGCAGCCGAGGACGTCGATCGCCTTGTCGCCATCTAGGAGCGCATCAAGGATCGCAGGATCGCCCTCGCCGCGGTAAATGATCGGCAGCGGATCATTGTCGGAGGGCCGCTTGCCGACGACGATCGTCCCGGTCAGCGTCATCACCAATTCACGCATCTGACGATCGGCGCTCTCGAGCGGCGATTGCTTGATCATGTCCCAGGCATAATTCTTCGGGCCCGGGGTCATTGCCGCCAGCGAAGGATCCGTGTTGGAATTGATCGTCGACGATCTTTCGCCACCGTTGCCGCATCCCCGGCGCGACTTTGCCCAGTCCGAGAACCGACCGGCAGACGTGCCGATCGACTGGCAGATGCGGTCTTCGGCCGCATCGACCTTCGGCCATACCGCGCCGACGGCGGCGGCAGCCGCTTCGCAGCTCTGCATGTTGAACTGGTTCACCTTGTTGGCAATGTCCTGAAGCTGATCCATCACCCCGCCGATTTGCGGGCTGATGCTGTCGATCGCGAGCTTGAACGCGAAGCCGATCGCGTTGTTGGCGATCGCCTTCAGGTTCGCGACGAACTCAGACATATTGATGAACGAGAACGAACCTGAGAAAATATCGATACCGCCACAGCCGGCGCGAACCTTCGGAAGCTGAATGTTCGCAGGATAGACGCTCTTCTGTGGGAAACGCGCCCAGACCGAGCCCAGCGAATAATAGCCGGCGGACTGACCCTGATAGGCGGTCGCGCCGGTCGCATTCGCCGACGCACCCATATCGTTGAAGAAATCGCTCATTTCGTCGCCAACGCCAGCCTGTGCCGGCGCGGCGGCCACCGACAAGGCGATCACGCCGATGCCAATGCGCGAGACTGCCACGCGGATCCGCGCGATGAATGTGATTCCGGTCATCAGAAGTCGCTCCCAACTTTGGTGCTCGTGAGCGTGAAAATGCGTTCGGTGATTTCGTCGGCCGACAGGATGCCGGTGCCGATCGGGATGGGGCGCCGGTTGACGGTGTCATAGAGGACGAGCGCCGGCGTTGCCTTCGAGGTCAGCCCCATCTTGGCGTGTTGACCGACGTCGACGACGTAATTCGGAAACACGCCGTTCGGACCACCGTCCATCGACACAGCGACGACATTGAAACCGCTGCTAGTCGCAAGCGACTTCAGGATCGGAGCGAAAATGTCGCACGCACCGCAGCTCTGCGCGTAGAAATAGAAAATCCCATAGCGGCGCGACAGATTGCGAAGCGCCGCTTCCTGTTCGGCTTTGCGGTTATCGATCCATGCTCGTTTCGCGAGCGTCGATACCGGACGCTGCAGCGTGTAATCCAGTTCAGGATTCTGCCACATCGTTCGCTGCCAGACGTCGGAGAATGTCGACGCGCGATCGAGCTGCTCGCGCTGGAAGCGAATATAGGCAGTAACATTCTGCTCCGAGGGCTCGAGAATCGCGCGTGCTTTCAACTCATCGAGCTGCTTGCTGATCGCCGCTAGGCGTTCGCTCGCGGCGGTAGAAGCAACTGCCGATGCCGGTTTGGCACTCGGCCGCGGTTTCGGCTTGTCACAGTAGAACCAGGTGCCGAGTTTCCGGGCGCCGCAGTAGAAGTCTTGATTGGGAGATTCGTCTGTCGCATCCGACTGAGGCCCTTCAGCCGAGGATTGCGACTCACCCGAATCGGGGTGAGATTGTGCGTGGAGGGGAGTGCCCGCGGCGACAAAGATAGCGCCGACAAATGCAGTTGCGTTACGGATCGCCGTCCTCATTTTTCTCCTCCATATTGGTAAGTCCGCTCCGGATGGACCACATCACGGCTTTGGTGAGCGGGGATTTGTGCATATCGAGCACCTCCCGCCCGAGCGGGGTGGTTTGAAATGAGCCCTCCGCATCCACCGAGAGCCATTCCTTTTCGATCATCGGCTTGCAGATATCCGCCAACTCTTGCGGATTGATTCCAAACCAGTTTTGCATCGACAGCATGATTTCGTCGGGCGGCACGGGAAGATCTCCGCCCGCCCGCAACAGCAAACCTAGTTGCAGACTGTTGACGTCGGGCCAGTGCCCCGGCGCCATTATGATGCGCTCGACCCGCTCGAGATGCGCCTTGCGCTCCTCGGGGCTCAAGCGATCGAACTCGTCCTTGTCCATGCGCGGCATCTCCCTTGCTGGCCTCGCAGACGATCATCTGTCCGGCCTCCCTTTCGCCATGCTGACCAAGTCAGCCGAAAAGTCGGCTAGCCTGAACGAGCCGCCGATGCGCGCTAAAACTTCGTGCCCTAAGGTCGTCGCCTGGAGTTTCCAGCGATCTCCCTGCCAGCCCAGCCAGCCCTTTTCGACGAGGCTATCAACGAGCTCGGCAAGGTCGAGCATCGTCAGCGGCGGCGAAAAAAATCCGTCGACCAAATACTTGATCTCATCCGCCTCCAGCGGCTGGTCACCGCTGCACAGCTTCAGGACGGTCCACTCATGGACCATGACGTCCGGAAAATCCGAACGCTCTGCAACCACGGCGCGCAGCGACCGCGGTGGATTATTTGCCGGTGAAGGCTCAGTGTTGGCCCTGATCGGCGTGGAGTCGGTCATCCTGTCAATTCCCTCCCGGTCCATGCTGCTTGTAATAGGCGTCGATCTTCGCCTGAATGTCGCTCGCCATCTGCGCTTCGTCGGGCAGTTTCACGGCCTCGAGAAAATCCGCGTAGATATCCGAGAAGTCCATTTTGCTGAGGTCGAGGCGAGAAAATTCCTCGACGGTGAAGCCTTTGCACTGCTCCTCCTTCGGCTTGTCCCAGGGCTTGTTGATTTGCGGCCGCCCCTGCTCCTGCAGGATGCGCGTCAGCTTCGACTCAAAGCAGCAATATGCCTTCCGCTTCGTCTGGCAGACGCCAAGGAAGCTCGACGAACAATAGCTGCCGATCGAGACGCAAAGCCCAAGGCGATCCTTCACATCGAGCTGCTTTTCTTCATTCGAACACAGGAACGTCGTCAGGAACTGGGTAGCGACGCCTGCCAGCGCCGCCGGACCGCCGCTCAGTCCAGCCCATGCCGCCGCGGCGGCAACCCCGCCCGAGAACAAACCCGACACCTTGCCAGCGCAGCAATTGACCAGACCGAATACGGGCTTGTGGCACGTCTCGCGCGTGCCTTTGAACAGGCCTAACGTGTCGGGATCGAATTCCTTGCCGACCTGGTCGATCGCGCCCATCGCAACGAGAGCATCCTTGAACTCGTTCGACGCTTCGTCCTCGATCTCGCTGCAGCTCCCGTTGATGCAATACATCGAACCGCCGCAGACATATTCCTTCACGTCGGTCGGAGGAGAATTCGGGATCGGACATTTGAACGTCCGCTCCATGACCTTGCAGGGGCCGTTCGGCTCCTCGTCGAGACACGTATCCCGAACATGGCTACATTTCGGATTGGCCTCGAGCTCGGCGCACTCGCTCTGGCCCGCACTCTCGCCATAGCAGGTGCCATTTTGCTCGGTCGCGCCCGGAGGGCAAACCATCGTGACCGTCGCCGGCAGCGACAACGTCATCGAACACGTCGTTCCCGAAAGCGTATAGTTCGCGGGGCAGCTATAATTGGGCTGTGCCGGATAGGTCTTGGTGCAAGTGGTTCCCGACAGGGTGAAGTCCGTCGGGCAGCTATAATTCGGCGTCGCCGGCTGCGTTTCCGTCTTGCTGCACATATTGCCGCTGAGGCTGTACCCCGACGGGCAGGAATAGATCGGCGTCGCGGGCTGGGAGAGCACCGACCGACACTTGTCGCCCTGGACCTGCCAACCCGACGGACAGCTATAGGTCACGTCCGCCGGCTGCGCGAGATCGATCGTGCAGACCGACCCCGACAGAGAACCGCCATTCGGGCAGCTGTAGGTGACCGTTGCGCTCGACTCTTCGGTCCGCGAACAGGTCGTACCGGACAGGTTATAGCCGGAAGGACAATAATAGACTGGGCTCGCAGCCGTCGACGTGACGATCGTGCACGTCGTTCCGTTCAAGGTGCCCCCATTAGGGCAGGTATGCGTCACTGTTGCCGGTAGCGAGCTGCTCGTATTGCAGATGTTGCCCGCAAGCGTGCCGCCACTCGGACAGCTATAGGTAATCGTCGCGGGGCTGCTTGAGCTCGTTTGGCATGTCGTGCCGTTAAGCGTTCCTCCGTTCGGGCAGCTATAGGAGACCGTGCCGGGAGTTGCCGACACCATCGTGCACATCGAGCCTTCGACGACATAGGCGCCGGGGCAGGTGTAATTGACTTTCGGGTGGAAGAAGCACTTCGTCCCCGAATAGCCCTGAGCCTTGCCTTCCTTGTAGAATCCGATCCAGCCGGTGGGACAGGTTTTCCCTGTTTTCGCCATGCCGCAATAGGGCGCGCCCTCGAAGGTATAGAGATCCATCGGAATCGCCCAGCCACTGCACTGGTAGACAGGCGTGCCCGGGGTCTGCGATGTCGTCATGCAGTTCGTGCCGTTCAGCGTCCCACCGTTGGGGCAGCTATAGCTGGCGGTGGCCGCATAGCTTCCCGAGGTGACGCATTCGGTCCCCTGCAGCGTGCCTCCATTCGGACAGCTGTAATTGGGGGTCGCGCCATAGCTCCCTGTCGCGGTGCACGTCGTCCCCGACAGCGTATAGCCCGACGGGCAGCTATAGTTCGGGACCGCGGTGTAGGTTCCCGTCTGCGTGCATGTCGTGCCGTTGAGGTCGTAGCCTGCAGGACAGGTATAATAGACGTCTGCCGGCTGCGAGAGCGTGCGCGAACAGGTAGTGCCCGAGAGGCTATAGCCCGCAGGGCAGCTATAGCTGGCGGTAGCTGCATAGGTCGACTTCGACCGGCAGGTCGTCCCCTCGAGAACATATCCTGCCGGGCAGTTGTAATTGGGCGTCGCCGATTGCTCGAGGGTCCGAACGCACCGATCACCTTCGAGCATATAGTCAGCCGGGCAGCTGTAGCCCGTGATGACCGCCGGCTCGGTCGTGGTGCGAACGCAATTCGTCCCCTGCAGCGAAAAACCCGCGGGACAGCTATGGCTCGACACCGAAGCGGGCTGAGTGACCACGCACGTCGTGCCCTGCAGGACGCCGCCGTCCGGACAGGTGTAGGTAACGTCCGCAGGCTGCGTCAGTGTTTTCGAGCAAGTCCGGCCAACGAGCGTATAGCCATCGGGGCAGCTTAATTCCTCGACGCGATCGGGCGTCGTAACGGTTACGCCGACATCGCAGGTCGCGTCGTAATAGTCCTGCTTTTCGCCGACTTTGACCTCCTCGCAGGTTCCCGGCGTATTGCTGATGTTTTCGCCGAGCTCGGAGCTCCCGGCGTTTTCGTTGATCTCCTCGCCCTTCTTGATGATGTCCTCGAACGATGCCGGGTCGACGGTTGCACGATTTGCATCGGCGCCCATCATGACTTCCCAGGCCTCATTCCCGACGGCGCTGCCGCCGGCTGAGTTCAACGCGCCATCATCGCTGCCAAAGAGATTCGATAGGTCGCTCGGCGCGGTGGAATAGCCCGGGATCACATCGCCGTTGACTTCCTGATCCGGAATTGAGGCCGCGCCTTCCTTGCCCGACTTCGCGAACGCTTCGCCGTCTTTCTGCGCAGACGTGATGTCGCCGGACGGAGTGGTTTGCGCCCGAACGACGGGCAT
This sequence comes from Alphaproteobacteria bacterium HGW-Alphaproteobacteria-13, assembly GCA_002842935.1. GTDB lineage: Bacteria > Pseudomonadota > Alphaproteobacteria > Sphingomonadales > Sphingomonadaceae > Sphingopyxis. Next base: position 21,539 of record PHEM01000001.1, read on the forward strand.
CGGACCGACGACCATCGAAAGCGCTGCCGCGATCGCGACCATCGAGCGGCTGAGGCGACGGCCGAGACCGACGGTTCCGGCGCCCTGGTCAGTCCCGGCGCCATTCAGAGCATCGATCATGACCCCTGTCCTCTCTTCAGACGCGACAGTGCCTGGCCCGCGATCGCCGACCCGGGGCCACGCCCATCAACAAAGGTCTCCAGTGCATATTCGAGCGGTACGTTTCCGGTCATCCGGTCAAAGGGCGGAACCGTCGTTCGGCAGTCGAAGCCGTCGCACAGCTCGAAATCGGAAGTGACGACGACGATCGCCGGCACGGCCGTCACATCGAACGCACGGAACAGTCGCGGGTCGATCCCGATGCTTCCATAGGCGTCCTGGTTATCGACCACCTTCATGATGCCCTGCTGAAAGGCTTTCATGGAGTTGCCGGGGAACCCGTTGAAGACAACAGTGCCGCCAGCCTTCGCGGTATCGCGAATGAGCTTCTTCAAACTCTGTTCCGGCATCGACAACGACGCGAAGACGATGAGCTGGGGCGCGCCCTTGTCGCTCGCCTCGAGATCGGTCGACGCGGCAAGCATTTGGTCGAAATCGATCGGACCCGTTGGTCCGCCGCCAAGCACACCTTTGTTCTCAGCCAGATTGCGGGTACCGGCATCGGCCGCATCCTTCGCTTCTGCTCGCATCTCATCACCGCGGCGCGAGACCTCACGGATGAGGGCCTCCGCATCCGCATCGGCTGCTTCACCGCGACCAATAATCTGCTGGATGTCGAGACCCTCGACGTTCTGCGCGAGCGCAATGCCGCCACCGCAAACCGACAGGATCGCGGCACCGGCAAAGAACTTCCCTTTTCCGGAAAGGTTTTTCAAAGGACGCAGCAATTTCGCTTCCTCCAAACAAGATAGCCCATGTCTTCGCCAACGGCGGGATAGGTGTTGCCGGATCCCGGCTTCATGTCGGAGGCGCCGATCGGCGGGCAGGCCCAGCGGCCCTTCACCATCGGCGACGGCACCGTGGCCTGGAACCGATATTGCTGCTTCTTCATAATCGGCATGATGTATTTGCCGCAGAGCCCCTTCTTGCCCATCGTCCCCCACGCGATACCTTGCCGATGAAGCTTGAAGGCGAAGCGCGACAGCGCGAGCCGGCTCGACTGGACGTGGCCGATGTGCGCGGAGATGTTTCCGTTCATCGGATACATCGGCCCGAGGCAGCCAGCGCACCAGAAGAGCGGGTCGAGCGGAAGCTTACCGGTGGCGGCTCCACAGTCTGCCGCGCACGCAGTTTGCGCGAGCGGATTGGCGAAGAGCGCGACTTCCGGATTGATCAGTGCCGTCAGCGTATCATCCTGCCAGAGCGGGTCGATTTCGGTGACATAGGCGATATCGAATGACGACTGCTCGAGGCAGGCAACGTCCGTCAGGAGCTCCATCCAGTAGAGCAGCGGATAGACATACCAGTGGACATGCCATTTCGCGCCGCGATCATGTCCGTCGACGCTTGTCGCAGCGCGGCCGTGGCCGATATTGAACCCGGGCGAGATCTTCTTGCCGCCGAGGCTCGCAAAGCACCACGGCTTCATCGTGACATCCGCGAGGCGGACCGGCTCCCAAAAGCCCATCGCCACGCCAATGCGCGGTAAAGGCGAGCCGCACGCACAGATCGGGAGATCGGGATTGTCCGTGTCGGGACGATCAGACGGCATGATCTTCAAGCCACCCACCGACAACGGAAACAGGCAGGACCAGCAGACGTCCGTGATCGGGTTCACGAATTTGCCCGTGCACTTCCCCGGGGTCCCGTCGATCCCCGCCGCCCCAGCGGTTGCCGGAGCAAGGATTGCGAAGGTCAGCGCCGCGAGCGCGGCGCGAACGGACGTGCGAGCGGCACTGACGACACCGCCGACAGATTTGGAGAGGCGGGAGCTCATTTGCGCCCCACACCGAGCGGGATTTCAGAAACCCGCATCGTCTTCCCATTCGGTTCGACCACCGCCGGCACCGCTCGGATCCCGAAGCGGCCGACAAGAAACCCGCCTTGGTCGAAATAAAAGCGGCGCTGATGCGCTGTCATTGCGTCGAGCGGCGCACCCTTGACCATGATGAGCTTGGCCCCGCGGTCATCGAACCGGCGAAGAGCCCAGTTGACCTGGTCGCGATCATCGCCGTCGATGAACACCAGCTTTTGACGGATCGTCACGAAATCCAGAGGATTCACGCGCTGGCCCGCGCGCGCGATCACATTGCCCTTATTGTCGAGAATATCCTTGTCGACCTGCATTGTGGGGTCGAAGATCCAGCTCCGCTCGCGAACGGCAAGTGCAATGCCGGCGACCGGTCGGGGACGGCGGACGCCGGCTTCCGTGCGTCGCGTGAGCTCCGCATTCATCCGATCGATGCCGCCGCTCGCCTCAAGCGTGCGAAGCTTCTGCTCGATCGTGCGCAGAAGATCGGGCTCGGAAATCCGGAACACCGCACCCTGTTGACCATAATCTTTCGCGCTGGCGCTCGGCATATTTACAACGAGAGCGAACGGCACAAGCGCGGCGCCCAACGCGGCGTGGCGACGGGCGGCGCGCGTCATAGCAGCGACCATTTCGATACTCCGACAATCTGACGGGTGCATACGAAGCCGATAGCGGCATAGCGGCTGTCGAAGCCGTCGGGATGCGGGCTTCCCATGTAGTAGCAACCGCTCGGGATCACGCCTGTCGGCCCGGGCACCAGTTTCTCGCCGACCGACGACACGGGCTTTAGCTTCCCGACGACCTGCTCCGACGGCGCATCGTTGCCCGCGCCCGCGGCCCAGCTGACGATAACATCCGCGCCACGATGAACGACCGTGTCACCCGGCATTCCGTAAACGATCTTGCCAAAGACCGGAGGCTCGGCGCCGAAATGCGAATGAACGAGCTTGTTCGACGGAGGGGCGAAAAACGCCACCTCTCCCCGCTTCACCACCTTACCGCGCTCGAAATAATAGGCCCAATTGGGAAGCGAGGGCGAACGGTTGATGAAGAACCCATGACGCTGCGCGTAGCTGTCCAGCGAGAGCCAGGCGCTAGTGGCCGCGACGATCCCGATCGCGATCACCGTGTTGCGAAGGAAAGGCGATCGCAGCACGCCCACCGCGTCACTGCCCGCCGCCGGGCAGCAGGCCGCCGCCACCAAAGACAGGGGAGTTTGCCGCCGGCGCCGAAGCCGGAGCTGATGGCATCAGGGCGGGCATTGCAGGCGCAGAGGCGGCGGCCGCAACGCGCGGCGGAGGATTGCGCTTGATAAACTCGCCCACCGCTGCGCGCACATCAGGAGTGATGTCCGGCATCGAGGCCGCCACCACAGCTTCGCTCACCACGATCGTTTCGCCGGCGGCCGCGCGGTCCTGCAGTGTCTTCTGCATCGCCGACATAAAATGCCGTGTGTCGGAATCGACCTGTTCCGGGCTCGCGCCCGAGCGCGCTTCCGCCATGATGAAATCGTTCGCCATGCCGGCGAGGCTGATCGAGACGATCCGCCGTTCCTTGAGGATCATGAGCTCGCGCGTTGCCCATCCACCCCATACGAGCGCGGCAACGAGCGCCGTACCGCCCAAAATCTGACCCCAGCTGAACCCGGCAAAACCGCGGCGGCGGGATGCTGGCGCCGCCGCAGCATCGGTCGAAGGAACAAGCGGTTCCCCACCGATCGTCAATGCGAGTTGTTCAGTCATTGGAAATTGCCCCCTTGGCTGTAGCGGCCGCCGACAGCAGCGCCGAGCGACGCACGATGCAGAAAAACAGGACGAAGCCGCCAAAAAGGTACAGAAGCAGCTCGGCGAACTCGCCGCGCCGATCACCGTCGGCCCCCAGATAATGATTTGAGAGATTCGCCGTTTCGGCAAAAAACTGGTCGACGCTGAGATTTGCCATCAGAGCGAAGAAGCCCAGCAATAGACCGGCGGCGGCCAGACAGTTGATCGCGAGCCAGCACGTTACCGATACGAACGAATAGGCGATGTCCTGGAACAGCGATCGCCCGGGGAGTGAACCGCGCGCAGAACGCGCAGGAGCCGAGCCCGCGCCAATGGCAGAAGGCTGAGCGGCGCTCATTCCGCCGCTACCGCATAATCGGCGCCGCCGCCCTGGCGGGCCTTCACCGATTCCGGGAATGCGACGTCCTCGATCGCTTCCGCCATGCTCATGCCCGCGGCCGTCTTCGCGTCGATCGCCGCGAACACTTGCGGGCTCGAGGAGTAGAGCGTCGCCGAATAGGGATCGAGCACCAACCTGCCCATCGCCAACATCTCCGGGCCCTTGATGAGCATGTCGGAATATTCGGTGCCGTTCCGTTTCAGCGAGCGCATCATCGATTCAACCGCATCATTCATGTCGAAGCGATCGAGCTTCTTGAAATCGGCGATCGTTTCCGGCTTCTGCTGAAGGATCACGAACCAGTCGCTGTTCTCAAGTGCCGCGATCGACCCTTCGGACTTGTAATAGTCGTTGAGCGACTGGGTGGCGGTAATCAGGGACGCGCCATATTTGCGGCAAGTACGGGCGTAGGTTTCGACGAAATCAGCCATCGAGCCGCCCTTGAGGAGCTGCCACGCTTCATCGAGCAGCAACGCCTTCCGCGTACTGCGATCCTTCCGCATCGCCTGACTCGACAGGAACATGATCGCTGTCAGAACAACGGAGCGCAGCTCCTCGCGCGCCGACAGGTCCGAAAGTTCAAAGACGGTCAAGTCGGCGCCGATTTTCAAGGTCGACTGACCTGTGAAGAAACGGCCGTAGGTGCCGGCGCTCGAAAAGGGGCGCATAGCGATCGCCAGCTCTTCGCCCTGAACATGCTGTCTGGCGTTCAGCGCCTCGATAACACCATCGATCGAGCCCTCAGTACCGCTCTTTTCCCATTCGGCGTTCACCGCGGCGTCGATCAGGCCACGCTCGGTGTCGTTGAGCCGGTCGATATGTCGACCCATCTGACCGATGATCGCCTTCAGCATGGCAATGCAATCGAGCCGATAATCTTCGTCACGCTCGGCCTCATCAGCGTCAATCATCGAGAAGGGATTGAGGCAGAAGCCCGAGCTCATCGTGAACTCGACGAATGCGCCGCCCTGCAGTTTGCAGCTATGCTCGAAGCTGCGGCCGTCATCGATCACGATGACCTTCGCGCCGGCGCCGACGAGCGCCGAGGTCATTTCCTGCAGCGCGACAGATTTGCCTGAACCCGACTTGCCGAACACCGCAACATTGTGGTTGCCCGCAGTGTTCTCAAAGGGCGACCAGAAGAAGGGCTGACCGCGGCGGCCGAGCAGCAAGAGATGCGGGATCGGACCGCCGTTGTACTCGCCCTGCAGCGGCGCGATGTTGGCGACCGTCGTAGTCAACATCGTGCGGAAGCGTTTCAGTCGCTCGAAGTCTTTCGCGAGGCCATTCGCCATGGTCAGCGGCATGACCGAGATCAACCCGGCCATCTGCAGATAGCGTTCGTCCTGAAGCTCCCAGCCCGCGGCTTTATATACGGCTTTCAAATTGCGTTCGTGACGATCGCCCTCGCCGTAGGGCGAGACACTCATCACGCTGTAAAAGACGCGAACGAGCTTCTGGCCCTGACGGAGCTGGTCCTGGACATATTCCCATTCGCGCGACTGGTCGCGAATCTGCGGGGTGAATTTCGCGCTCTGCGAATTCGCCAGACTCGTCGTGCGCATGAACTTGAAGGCCGCACGCGAGGTGGCGGCCTGTTCATCGGGATAGGTGATGGTCAGCATCGTCGCAACCGGGCACGGCATCCGGAGCTTGTCGAAATAGGGATCGCCAATGAGCTTCACCGTATCCCACGGCGCCCAGCGTGGCGGCAGGTTGCGGATCGCATAACAGCGAATATCGAACCGGTCGGGCACAATCTCGCCGATGTCGGGCACCCCGTCCTGCAGCGCGCCGAGCGCGCGAAATCGTTCGGTGCGGATGAGGATGCGGTTGGGATCGGTGACGATCTCCATATCCCGGCGCACCGCCTGGTCCGCGATCGGATCGAAGCGGTTATAATCGACCACATCTTCACCGGACACGGTGGTCGGTGACGTCAGATCGTCGACGAGCTTGAGAAGTCCAACGGGATCGAGGATTTGCGCCTCGACGTCGATCGAGCGAAGCATGGACGCCATCGATTCCCGAAGCGTAATCAGTTCCTCGTCGGTGACCTTCGCACCTTCCGGCACGCCGAGCGAAATGAAGACCCGGTGCGATCGCAGATGGAACGGAGCGTCGGCGGACAGGCTCGACCACACCCCTCCCTCCAGATAATCCGCGCGATGCTGAGCAATCCGCTCGTAAACGCCTTTCGCCATTTGGCGCGGGATGAACCACTGGACCATTCGTTCGGCGATCCGGGGGCTCATCCACTGCAAAATCTGGATCGAGGTCTTGTCGGGAATACCTTCGGAGAGAAACTGCGAGATGATCTCGCTCGTCCGATCGTCGGCGCCGACGAGGGGAGAAACCTCAAGAATGAAACCGCGCGACGCGCTGTTATAATAGAGACCGGTCTTCGGATCGAAGCTGCGATACGGCAGCCAATCTGCAAACATCGGGATCGAGGTCGACGGGACCGCCTTATCGACCTTGCGAGGCCCACCGAGCAAATCGCCCAGTAGTTTGTCGAACCAGCCAGCCATCAGTTGCCGTCCGGCGCCGGTTGAGCAGCCAGCGCGGGCGTCGACACAACAGCGTCGCCGGCGTCGCTAACTTGCGCCGCGCTACTCGACGGGGGCACCTCGACGGGCTCCGGGCCTTTACGTCCTGCCAGACGACGTTCGACTTCGGCGCGAAACGCCTCACCCGTCACGGCCTTGCCAGTCGGTTGCACCGCGGCACTCGCGATTTCAGCGGGAGCCGGCGCGCCGGCGGCAAGCTCCACCAGCGACAATCGCGCAGGTCGGGGCGAGTCCGCCGCAATCTGGCTGTCGCCGTTCGCCGCGGCGGCGAATTGGGGCTCAACGTAGACGACGGTTTCGTCACGCCAACGGCCGAAGCGATCGGTCCTCGCCGGCAAAACGACTTTCAGCGAACCGGCGGACTGGGGAACCGAAGAATTCGGCGCCGCCGCACCTGCCACGACGCCGGTGGCGGCCCCACCTGTCATCGCCGCAATGGCCTGATCGTCGATGTTCGAGGTGGGTGAACAAATCCCATCCGGTGCGCGGCAGATGAAATTGCCCTTGATATTGCCGCCCATCGACGCGCACCCGCCGAGGGAGATGAGGCAAGCACCTGCGACCAGACCCAAGCTACGCATATCGTCAGCTCCTTCCGTTGCCGATTTCGAGAATCTGAACGCGCCTCGACCGAACGGACCGCAGCGCCATCGCTCCACCCGCCATGCTGGCGAACAGGATCATGCAAATCGCCAATGCCTTGAAAAACGCGAACATCAGCGCGAACCGGCCCGCGGGTCCGAATTCCGCGAAATAGGAATTGACGATGATGATCATCCCGACCTGGCTCGCGAGGAACAGGACAAAGATCGCGCCGCCCAATCGATCGACCCGGGCCATCACCGGGCCCCTTTCAGCCAGGTCTCGAGGACCGCGCGCGGGCGATAGCCTTCGAGAACCGTGCCATCGGAACGAACAAGGACAGGCGTTCCGCTGAACCCGTGCGATCGCGCAAAATTCTCATTGGCGTCGAGACCGCTGGTGTCACAAGATGCCGGCGCCACCTCCGCACCCGCATAAGCGGCTCGAAGGGCTCGCGGCTTATCCTTGGCGCAATAGACGCGGTTCGAAAGATCGCGTGTTCCAAGCGTCGAAATCGGCCGCTCGATCACGCGCACGTTCATCTGCTCGAGCTCGTTGGCAAGGGCACGGCAGAAGCCGCAATGAAGATCGGTGAAGATAGTGACGGGCGTACCGGAAGGATTGCCCCAGACGATCGCACCCGTCGCCGGGAGTTTGGACAGGTCAACCTTCTGCGCAGCCGCGGGCGGCGGCGCTGCTCGACCTGCCGGACCGGCGGCCGCCATCTGCGGAACCGGGGTTTCGCTTTCTTCTTCGAGGCCCGCCTTCGCCGCTCCACCGAGCAGCATATCGGGGTTCATTTCGAGAAGCTTCGCGGCGGTCAGGTCCTGTCGCGATTCCATGTCATAGACGCGGCCGACGATGAGATAGCGCGCCGTCCCATCGACATAAAAAAGGGTCTTGCCGGCGACCACCTCGCAAAGTCCCGCGACCTTGTCGCAGTCGATCGCCGAGACTTGCGTTTTCGGCAGGCGAGTCTTGAGCAGTGCGGAAACCCGAGTGGGTTCAAGCCGATCGGCGGCATAGACTGCCGTTGCGGCGCCCCCGAGAAGCAATGCGGCGACTAGACCAATCTTGAGCTTCATGTTCAGCCCTTTCCTCAATTGCGAATGAATGCGCCGTCGAGAAACACGATCTCGACTTCGACGCCGGTCGGCATCTCGATGACAGGCTGATATTGTTCAGCGCGCTCGATGAGATATTGAGAGAGCATGTCGCCGGCCTGGCTCACGCCTTCGCCGATCCCGCCCTTGGCGATGTCGCCTGTCGACAGCTTCTGACGCTCGCCGTTGACGACGGTCGTCGTACCCGAGAGGAAACTGTTCGAGTTGGCCGAGAAGCCGCGACCGATGCCGCCGACGAGACCGGCGAAGAACGCCTGCATCGTCAGGCTCCCCTCGCGGCTGACCACGCGCCCACGCACGCCGGTCTTGCCGCCGAACGCGATGAAGCCCTTGACCTCGCTCTCCGCGTACCGGCCTCCCGGCTGCGGGCACGTCATCTTGGCGAGCTTCACATAGACCTTCTCGGAGGAGAGATCGCCGCGCGCCGCCCCGTTGACCAGGCAACCGTCAATCCGGGTTGTCAGCACCTTGCCGTTCTGAGCGACCGAACGCGCCGGCCCCACGATTCGAAGGACGACCGGCAGCGGATCCGACTGCGACTGGACGTTCGACGCCGCATCGACGCCGACGATCACCCGCGCTTTGGCATAGCTATTAGCAGGCAAATAATTGGGGCTATCCGACGCGAAGAGGTTGCCGGTCGGGGCCGCCTTCGATCCGCCGCCCGTCGACGCCGGCGTTGCCGCGAAGCTGATAACCTTGAGCTCGCGTCGCGCTTGCGCTGCAGCGACCGCCGCGCCCCCCGCCGGATCATATGCTGCAGGCCCACCGGCGCCGTAGAGCGCGGTCGGACCCGCCGACGGGCGGGCACCAGCCTGCGCCGCAGCGAGCTGTTCTTTCAGGGAGCGGTTTTCATCGTCATAGGCGGAAAGAACCCGGGTCCCTTCGGATGCCATATTCTGATTTTCCGAGCGCAGCGCGTCGATTTGCGCCTGCATCTGGTCGAGTTGGTCGCCCTGCCCTTGCATCCGGCGAAGCTGATTATCCTGCTGCGTCAGCCGATTTTCCGACATCGACAGCCATTCTTTCTCCGAAAGATTTCGGGCGGCGAGATCGTCGGTCGAGACCTTGATGTTCTCCGAGGCCATGTCCTTCGGCGCATTCGGATCCGTCTCGGCGTCGCCGGCGAAGAACAACCAGTAGACCGCTGCAGTCAGCAAGAGCCCGCCAACGCCAAACAGCAGCATCCGCTGCCGCTTTTCGACGCCTTCATTCACTGTGAGGCTCGCGCCTTCCGGAACCGAAGGCGCGGCCGCGGTTTCACCGCGCGGCACTCCGCGCTTCAGAAATGACCCCAGACCTGCCATGATTAGCTCCCTTCCTTCCGGGTGACGACATAGGCCGACGTCGCCTGTCGCGGCGCCAGCTTCGGGTTGGCGATCGACACGGCGAGCGCGTCGGAGGGCGCAATGCGCCCTTCGGTGATTTCGACTGGAGCTGATGAACTATTCTCGATCCGCACCACGCGGCCGACGACATCCAATCCCTCATATTCGGCGACGAGCTGGACGGTGAGGTCCCCAGCCTGAACCGGGACGAGTGCCGAACGGCGCATCCGGTAGCCGGGAACAATCGCCTGCGATGCCATTGCCTGGATCAGTCGCACCGCCGTCTCGTCGGCGTCAGGCGCGGCCTCTTCCGACTCTGTCACGGCTTCCGACTTCGCCATCGCGAGCGGGTTCGACACGAAGATTTGCTGCGCTTCGATTGCCTCGATCCGGCAGCCGAATTTATAGACATAGCCCTTCTTCGTCGTTCCGAAGAACGACAGGAGCTTCAGGCGAAAGCCTTCCGGGACCGACAGATAAATGTCGCCGCGCGTCGGTTCGTTCACCACCGAAAAATCATCGAGCGGGTTCGTCGGCTGCACCTTCGACACGCTCGCGAATTCGTCGCCAATCAGGCTGATGCGCGTCAGATCCTTTTCCGACGCCACGCACGCAACGCGCGAATTGTCCTCGACCATTACGGTTTCATCCGCCCGCGCAGTCTGCGCGATCAAGAACGCAGCGCCGATCATCGTGACGCCGAGCGCACGCTGAAGCCGATCGAGCGAGCGCGACGAAACCAGCACGCCGCCGGTGCCAAGTGCCAAGGGCATGAGCATCTCCATCATTGGGGAGCGGGTAGCGTGGCGCCGATCGGCGCGTCCTCACCCGGCTTGTTGGGAACCACGATGCCGAAACCGATCAAACGGAGCTCGACGCCCGTGTAATTCCACTCGAAACGGAAGGTGCGCTTCACCGCACCGACTTCCTGACGGCCGACCATCGTGTGGAGCGTGCCCGTCGTCTCCGACGTCAGGCTCTTCGGATCCACGCGCATGGCTTCCATCGTGAAAAATTGCGAGACGCTCGAGCCCCGCTGATCATTGACGATCTTGAGCAGATCGCCCTTGATCCGCCCATAGGCGGAAGGATGGACGATCCGCAGAACGGACTCCATCCAATAGTCGAGATTTTGCGGGCTGCGATTGAGCATCATCACCGACGCATCGCGCGTGACGAGCTCAAGATACTCCCGGCTCACTCCCGCGCTGCTGATCTCGATTTGCCGGGTCAGCACCGGCTGGAGCACAATTTCGCGATCGCGCGCCGACGCAGCAACCAGCGAAAAGATTGTGATGATGGCAAGTCCAACGCTCGCTAGCACGAGCATGTTGCGCTGTTTAAGTACGCGCTGCGCCTGCGCCTGGCTGAATCCCGCTTCCATTGCTCACCCCGCCATCAATCGAAGATATGAAGGCGGAACGGCCCGGATGCCCATGACACCGCTGGGAAGATACCAATAGGCCATATGCAGTAGCCATGAACCAGCACGTCCCGCCTTCGCTTTGCGGAGGACCCACCAACCCAAGATTCCGAAACATATGCCCCAAATGATATGCTGTGCGAGGATGCCGATGAAAAAGGGTCCGGCCATCGCGACGAATTCGTCCATGGTCCAGATCCCGATCCGTTCGGGCTCGTCCAGCTTCCCGGGAATCACATAGCGATCCATAACCGCCCCGCCCCATTTGCCCGGTCACGCACGGAAAGTGCGCTTCCGGGGCGCCCAGATCAGATGATTGCCGTCACAGCCGAGGTGACGATCGGAACGCCCGTACCGACACCGATGCCGACGCCGACGGGAAGAGCGATCTGACCGAGGCTGAAGCGGCCCGACGCCATGCCGGCGAGGCCGAGTGCGAGCGAGATGATCGTGATGATCTTGCCGCCCGAACCTTCAAGGAACGCGGTGAATTTGTTGAACGCGGTATCGAAGGTGGTGTCGGTGCCGGCGAACGCCGGACCGGCGAGCAGCACGAACGCGAGGAACGCGACGGCTGCCAGAAGCGGGAGATTTTCCTTGCGGAACAGCCCCCGGTCCTTGGTCATGGTCATGGTTTGCATGGTTCATTTCCCATCTGTTGAAACGACGCCGCATGGGCGCCGCTCCCATTGGGACTCGCCGGGGCGAGGGGCTGTCAAGCAAATAGCAAGAATCTTACGCGATAACACACCGATTTGGATGCAATTGTTCTTTTTGATGTGATTCGTTGTAAAACTGTGTCGCCTTTTCGCGACACCGCGTCGATTTAGCGCGCCACGCTGGCGGCTTAACGCGACAGTCTCAGCTATGATGTGAAGCCGGTTCGGCGGCTTTCATTCACACCTTTGGGTATCATAGCTGACGACTTTTCATGAGAAAATCGCGAGTCTCAATCCAATATAAAGTTAGCGACAAATTCCTGCAAAGCCTCGCGCTTGCCATGTACAGGCTGACAATATCTGAAAGAGACATCAAAAATCCTGCCGAGCTTTTCGATTATATCGTGAAGCATCGTCTAGAGGCAATCGAATCTTTTACTACTAAGGATTTGCTTCTCTTCGCCGACAAAGGTGATTTACAGGGTGACATCGCAGTGTCGATTCACCTTAGCAAGCCGACAAATGACATCCTGAGCGCCGCGCGTTACCGCCTTGCTGCCCGAGCGGGCCGCGTCGTCTCGAACATTGAGCTACACCGGCTCGCATTTTCGACGATCACCGGAGAATAAAAACCGTCCGATTAACGCTCTCTAATATTGACATTTTCGATTCCGTACATTCTGCTGACAACGTGGCGTCGCAAGTTTGCTAATCGAAAGTCATAAAAATATGGACTGCGTTCAACAAGGATGGGGCGATGAGTGTAATAGAACTCTACGCGGACCTGTATCGACAGGAAGCGGAACGACAGAATTTGTCTTCGAGGCAGCTTGCTACAAAGCTTGACGCCCACCACTCTGGAATATGCGCCTTCCTGAAAGGCCGCTCGATTCCGAAACGAGATCGTCTCGACGAAATCGCCGACGCGCTCGGCATCGATAATGTTCGCGCGTTCCTCGCGGTAGAAATTTTCCAGTCCGTCGAAGCGTATGATGAGCCACCGACAAAGCTGTTGGCGTTGCTCGTGCCATGTTTGGCGCAGACGCTGTCCTCCGACGACTGCCAGCTCCATGACGATCTTCGTGAATGGGAGGCCAATGCCCTGTTCGAGAAGATCCAGCTCCTAGTCCTGGAATTGCTCGGACCGCGATCGCGATTCCGCCAGCCCTTCCTCAGCTTCCGAACACCTCGTTAATGATGAAGCGGGGGGCCATAATTTCGTGTTTGATTGGGCAACTGGCTTTAAGCGCCGGAGCACACGCCGAAACGCAATCGCAGGTCCGGCGAGTTGCACTCCTCGACTTTTCCGCGCCCTCGACCCCGGTTGCCCAGCCGACCGCACCCATCGACGCTGTATCGAACGGAATGCTTCTCGACTTCCGCGACATGCGGAGAAGCGAAGCCGCGGCGCCCAGCGTTAACACATTCTCGGCGATTAGCCCCGACAGCTATGGAATTGTGCGCGCCATCCGCGTTCCCGGATGGATGCGCTCGGGGCAGTCGACCAATCATTTTGCCAATCTTGTGCTTGGACTGCCGACGATCGGAAACTGCTCGCCCAAGGCGTATTCATCGTCCGGCCTTCTCGGTCGCACGGCCGAGGAACGCCGACGCCTGCTCTATCCACTCGTACAGCGCGCCGCTTGCGAGGCCGGTCTTCCAATCGGCCTGATGGACGCGATGCTGATCCAGGAGAGCAGATACAATCCCGTCGCGGTCAGTCCGAAGGGCGCGTTCGGGCTCGGTCAACTCATGCCTGGAACGGCGAAGCAGCTCGGGGTCGATCGCTACAGTCTTCACGGAAACCTTCGCGGCGCAGCGCGCTATCTCAGTTGGCAGCTGAAGGAATTCGGGCGCGTCGATCTGGCGCTTGCGGCATACAACGCCGGACCGGGGCGCGTTCGCACGGTCCGCCGCGTACCGCGCATCACGGAGACGCAAAATTACGTCACCAAGATCCTCACCAACTGGCGCGTGATTGAGTCCAATCATCGGCCACTGGAGCCCGCGCAGGCATCGCCCCCGCCTGCGCGGGCTGTTTGGATCGGGGATTTCCGACGGGGCGCCGGCATAGGCGGAAGCAAATGACGGGGGACGCATGAGATCCGCGCATCACGTTCCGCGCCCATCTTCGACTCTCTTTGCCACCATGAATCCGACTCTCGATCGCCGTCCCTTCACCGGGGCGGCAATCTTCATGCGCGCGTCGGCCCAATTCGACAGCGCGGGTGATCGCAATTCCGATTCAGGGATCAACAAGAATGGGGGCGCCGTGAGCGGATAAACGAAACCCGGCACGAAGGCCGGGCATCGCATCGAGTTTGGCCCAGGAATTAGGACTTCCTGATTGGCTTCCACCACAAGCTGGAAGCTTGGCTAACCTCCTTCGACATCTTTGTCAATGATGCGCGCTTCGCGCCACGGGATTTTTTTGCCCGCTTTCAGCTGCCCTCCGATGGAGGACAGACGATGACGCATATCTTCGCTTCGGCGGCCGCCAGCGTGCTCCGGCGCGCGGGCGTTCCAACGCGATCCGGCTCGAGGCACAAGACCGGCGCCGCCGTGCTTCGTGGCAGTCTCGAGGAGGGAACCTTCGAGCATCGCTTCTGGCGCACCTATCAAAAGGGGGAGACAGATCGGTTACATCAAGCAGCGGTCGACCTGGCGCGGATACGCCGTCACGAGCTCCGCGCCGATCGCCGGCAGGCACAGACTTCAGCCATAGGCTCGGCACCGCCATTGATGTTGCCACCGCGACTGTCGCAATCCGCGACGGCCATCTTCAAACTGCTCTGCGAGCTCGGCCGTCTATGCAAAGGCGAGATCTACCCAACCTATGATTGGTTCATCGAAAAAACCGGTTTCGCTCGAGCGACGGTCGCGCGCGCGATCGCGCAGCTGAAGGACGCCGGCTTCCTGCTCATCCAGCGCAGATGCAAACGCGTCGAGCGCGACGGGCCCGGGCCTCGCTTCGAACAGACCTCCAATGCCTACCGCCTGGAATGGCCCACTGGACTGGATCGCTGGTTGAATGGCCAGCGCGTGCCCTGCCCGCTTCCCGACGACGAGGTGGTCCGCCTGCAGGCCCAAGAAGACGATCATCGCAGGATGCAGCAACGTCGGATCCAGAACAAATCGTCCGAAGAATTCGCCCTCATCGCCACTCTCGCTCGCATGGCTCGCACGATCGAGGAGCGCGAGTCTCAAAAAGATACTCAACCGCTCCAATCTGAGTCAGATTCTCTTATGTCCAAAGGGAATTGGCCTGGTCGGCCAATAAATTCGACATAAAGGGGCAGACCTCCCCTCACGAAAAGCGCAATAAGAAACTCCAAAGCGCCGGCCTTCACGGTCGGGACCGCCGGCTGTGCCGGCGGATGCTCCCCAATGGGAGCAGGCAATTTCCGGCGGTCTTCGCCACTATGATGCCCTGTCCCAAATCCGCTGCACTGTTCCTCATCTATGATCGAGCGGCTGAATCACTGTGCCGAGATCGATTCAGAAAATTCGTGCGACGCAGCGGCGTGCTCGAACTAAACCATCCGGATGAAAACCGGCACGCCTTTCGATGAAATCGACATCGAGCTGATCGCGCGCAATCCCGCGCGCAACATCCATCGCCGCTACAGCATTCTCGCGAGCATTGACCTTTTCGGTTCCATCATCGTCGAGACCCGTTGGGGACGGATCGGAGCTGCAGGTCAGCACAAAATCCGCTCATTCCCGCACGGCGCCGAAGCCGATCGCTATGTCCGTTCTGTGCTTGCGCGACGGAACAGCGCCGAAAGCCGCTTGGGAACATCCTATCGGATCCAGTCCCAATAGGACGCGCGCCAACGCGGGGCTCGACAGAAAGAGTCATTCCTTTTCAATCCCGAACGGCACATCGTCCTGCCCGCCCAAACGGCCCGTCGAATCCGCATTGCGCTAATGTTCTTCTTATGTTCCCATATGGGAATGAACCGACTCGACAAGAATGCGATTGCTGACGCTCTGCTAGCCGCTCCAGGGTGGGCTAAACTAGGCCTTACCGAACCTCGCGAACATCTTCGGATCGATGCCGCGATGGAAATCGCCGGCGCGATCGTCGATCAATTATCGCCGCCCGTCTCGCCCCCGATCGCCGGCGAGCAGCAGGCGCTGGCGCTGTGACGTGCAGAACACCAAGGACGGGCTGCGCCGCGCGACGCACATATTCGAAGCCGCCGTCTGGCACTATGCTGTGCTGGTCACATGCCGGTGCGGGCACAGCGCGAAATTTCACGCGGCGAGCCTCTGGTGGCGGTTCGAGCGCAAGGGTTGGAACGATAGTTTCCGCGACGCGACGCGCCATTTCTGGTGCAGGCAATGCGCAGCGCGTATCGGCCGCCGCGTTCAGCCACTGCGCCTCGAGACCGTGGCATGGGAAAAAGGGGTCATCGAGCTGGAAATGCCCGACGAGCGCGAATGGAAACGCGCGATGCGGCGCTTCAGAACATAGGAGAGTGACCGATGGACATTGAATTCGACGACACCCTTCAGGGGCTAGGCCGCGGTGGTCATCGCATCATGATATGGGATGGCCATGAAGAACAACAGATCGAGGCCCATTGGGGTCTCCGCTCGCGCGACCCCGAGATCGGCCAGATTCCGCTCCTCAAATCAGAGACCGCCCGGATCGAAAGCCCCTGCCTCATCCTGGCGAATGAATTCGGCATAAAGCGCGACGGCAAGACACTCTATGCCGCGAGCCTTGTCACCGACATTCCCTTCTTCTGCATCGCCGGCGTCTGGCAGCGCGGCACGCGCGATTATCCCGATGCGTTCGCGGCGCTGACCGTGCCGGCATACCCCGACCTTGCCGAGCACAAAGATCGCCATGTCGCAGTGGTCGATCCTGACAACTGGTTTGACTGGCTCCAGCAGCTGCGCCCACCGCTGGACATCTTGCGCCCCTTCCCCGAAGATAGCTTCACGATCATGCCGCCGATCCAGCCCACTCTTAAAGGACTGCTCGGCGCCGCCTGAGAAGCGGAGAGCCATCAATGTGCAATCAGATCACGCTCAAGGCTTCGGTCGGCGAGGTTGCCTCTCACTTCAAGGCGCGGCGCCCGAAACCGACAAATGCCAGCACCGGCGACATGTGGAAGGGTGGCACCGGCTTCATCGTTCGTGAGAACGCCGGCGAACGCGTGATGGACGCGATGACGTGGGGCTTCCCCAAAGGCTCTGTTGCAAAAATCGTGAAGCTTGAGCATGCTTGGCGGAGATTGGACGGACGGAACGATGACGGATTTCAAGTGGCGCCATTTCCAGGGTGATGT